>JBBEBO010000104.1:12264-24211 GCA_040882265.1 Brumimicrobium sp.
ATATTTTACTTACACGTTGAAAGTTTTCCTTTCCAATGCGCACTAAATAAATACCACTATTAAGATTAGCTTTACTAAAAGAAGTAATTATCTCGCCATCAGCAACAGTTTTCTTTTTGCTATCTAATTTCTGACCATTAACAGCAAACAATTCAACACTCATTTCTTCGTTATTGGGAAGATTAATTCCTTCAACTATAATCAATTCGTTGTCTTGATTCAGACTCATCGATGGATCCTTTATTGGTTCATCTTCTTGATCAGCTCCAAGCTGCTTCTGTAAATTAAAAGAAATGATTCGAGTTCCTTTTCCACCTGCTCCTACATATTCGCCAGTATACCAAAACGTTTCACCATCAGGATCTAAAGACATGTGGGAATAATCTCCATAGCGTTCAGTACCTGTTTGAAAACCTCCCCCTTCTTCAGCTATTGTTTCAGGCAGCGCCATATCTCCTGAAGCATGCCATGGAAATCTACCTGTTATTCCAATCCCAGGATAATCATCAGGGCCTGAAATTGAATACCCCATTGCTATATTACCATTATAATCCATTGCAATACTCCCCAAGAATCGACTTGCACCGTCATCAGGAGAAAAAGTACTCTGTTGTTCAATCTCCCAATCTTGATCATCATCGTCTTGTCTTAGTTCATACCATCTTATACCTGCTGTATTGTTATTATCAACGTCGACAACATTACACAATAAGAGTGTATTATAGCCAGACCACCTAATATATTGGGCTCTATAATTAAAAATCGTCGCAATTGCATCAAGTTTTTGGCTAGTTCCTTTCTGCACAATATCGTTCCAGTTGTTACTAAAAACTGAATTAAAAGGTTCAGTTGGAATTTCTTGCTTAGACACTATCGTTGAATTACCAGGTGTGTCCCAATCAACATCCATTTCAAGCACTTCAATATGGTCTTCAGTAACACCATTCCAAGAGTCATCCTGAAATAAGAATAGACTTATTGGTGTATCAAATGGCGGAAGGTCTCCATCAGCATCTGCTGGTAAAACACTTCTAAAAGGTGGTGAACCAGTTGAAAAACTTGGTAAATTTAATGAAATCATAGAAGCATTGGGATCTCCATCTAACATTTTATCACGTTCAAATGCAACAACATTTTCCGAACCTGAATTAGATGTCATATAATATCCATTAGACCAAACTGAGTATTTAGGATAGTCTGGAAGTGAAGGAAAACTAAATTCATATAAATAATAAGCACCTAAAGGATCAGCTGTTTCTGAAACAGCAAATAAAATCTCGTTTGATCCCGTTTGGAATTGAGTTATTACAAATCTTTCAGCGTGTCTGTCCCACATAACTATTGGATCACCATCACTACCAGAACCAGGCCATAAATCACTTAATGCGATAGATCCAGAAGCAAATGTTCCATCTTTATTATACACACGGTAAGTAGTATTAACAGCTTGTACGTAATAGTCTTCACTTGCAGCTCCAGTTGGGTCAGGTGGAAAAGCCCCACCCATTCCAGGAACATTTACATCTATATTAATCGCATTATCTGATTTTTCATAATACTTTTGTCGTACAGGGTCTTCCCCTTTTGGTAAAGCATTATCATTTACAGCTTCAGGACGCTTTCGATTCGTATAGACATCACCTTCATTATGTTCATAGACTATTTCACTTTCATCGTGAATTTGTGGTAAATCTCTCATTTGAGCAGATAGTCCTAAATAATTTCCTTGAATTTTTTGAACTTCTCCTTCAGAAGAGTTCGAATTTTGACCAAACAACACTCCTCCCAATAAAAGAGGAAAAGTCGTAGTAATTAGTAGTTTCGCATTTTTCATAACCCAAAAATATAGAAAATATATCAAAAACCGAAATTGTTTACCTAGGAAAATAGTTTTTAAAACTCCTTTTATCAGGTTAGGTTTACAATATAATTGAAAGAAAAAAAGTGGTTGAATTTTTAGTTATGAGAACCAAACATCTGTAACTATTTCATAACCTGCTTTTTGATTCACTCTTTCAATTATTACTTTTTTACCAAAAAGCAATTCATCCCTCATTACTGAAGAATTAAGTTTCAAATGAAGTACTTTATTTTGAATATAAACTTTATCAGTTCTATTGGATACAGCCTTGCCCATTAATTCTTCCCATGAATTAATTATCTCCATCTCCCTCATTTTAGAATCTAATCCATACGCTTTTAACATACGGTCAATTACCTTTCCAATCTCTTGATTTTCCGAACTTCTTTTGCGATCATCCATTTGCTACAAGTTTTTCTATGTTCTCTTCAATAATCGAATTATCCTCAACAAGGAATGATTTATATGGAATATTGATCTTCCGAAAAATTGAATCAACTCTATCAATGTCTGTGTCTGTAATTAGTACCTGACCAAAATCATGATTACTTACCATCTCCATCAATCGCTTTACACGCATATTATCTAACTTATCAAAAATATCGTCTAATAACAATATAGGCTTTTTTCCTAAATGAATATTTAACCATTCAAACTGTGCTAATCTTAAGGCAATCAAATATGATTTCTGTTGACCTTGTGATCCAAACTTCTTTATTGGATGATCATTTATGGTAAATACTAAATCGTCTTTGTGGACACCTACGGTAGTATATTGTTTCCTTTGATCTGACTTAATTGCACTCTGAAGTAAATCATTCAAGTTGTTATCTAAAAGTTGCGATTTATAATCCAAACTTACGTCTTCTTTATCCGATGAAAGCCATTTGTAATATTTTTCAAAAATAGGAATAAAGTCTCCTATGAATTTTCTGCGTTCATTATAAACAACATTACCATACCGCACTAATTGTTCATCCCAAACACTTATATTCTCACGATCAAAAAAGCCATGCGAACTCATGTTCTTTAAAAGTGCATTGCGTTGCTCTAATACCTTACCATATTTAATCAGGTTATCTAAGAAATTTCTATCAAACTGTGCAATGATTCCATCCATCCATTTTCTTCGAACGTCACTTCCTTCTAGAATTAAATTCCTATCATAAGGAGAGATCATTACCGCTGGAAACTGACCGATATGTTCAGCTAATTTTTCGTAAACTACTTTGTTTTTCTTAAAAACTTTCTTTTGTCCTTTCTTAATTGCACAATAGATATCTTCCGACTTATCATCTTTACACCATGTTCCTTGAAGCACAAAGAATGATTCGTCAAAGCGTATATTCTGACTATCGATAGGATTCATATAGGACTTACACATACTCATGTAGTACACAGCGTCCAAAACATTGGTTTTACCAGCTCCATTAGCTCCAATAAAGCAGTTAATTTCATTGGATAAATTAATTTCCGCCTGTTGGTAATTTTTGAAATTAACCAAAGATATTTTTTCAACAAACATTTCTTTACTCACAACACAAATGTAACTATTTTCGGTGCCTTTTAAAACCTTTTACAGAAATTCAAGGTTCAAAGTTCAAGGTTTTTTAAAAGACTTAGGTAATACAATTATTTTTAATGCCTATCGGGATCTTTACCAGTTAAATAAAGCTTCTTCAATTTTACTAATGTACGATTATAACTGTTAGTTTTTCCCAGTTTTAACCGCACAAAGTGCCGACCGTTCGGTAAAGAACGCCATGTTTGCGCAAAGCACGCCATGAAATCCTCTTTGCGGTTAAAACTTACTGGTAAAGTATCCGATACGCAATTTATTTTTTTTTAAAACTCTCTTTTATCGGAGGGCAAAACACCCCCAACTAAACAGAGTTCAGCGTAGAAAAAACACGAACATATCAACATAAACTTATTACTGTTGATAAAATGTTCGCATAGCATAAAAAAAAAACTTATTTTTGCATTCGCTAAAAAGCATAATATGAGTAAAGACATTACGAAAGAAGAGTTAATAGACCAGTTCAAGGGGAATAAGTTACTGAAGTATTCAACAATAGTTGTTGGAGTGATAGCTGTTGTTGTTTTAGTCGTTTTGGCATACCAAAACTTTATTTCAGAACCAAACAATCAGGCTTCTAAAGCAGAAATATCTAAAGGAATTCTATTTCTTGAAAAAGATTCAACGAAAATGGCTGTTGAAGAATTTGAGTATTTAACTTCAGAGTTTGATGGCTATGCAGGAGGAGAAATTTCTCAATATGCTTTAGGAAATCTTTATTTTAAACAAGGTGACTACGAAGCTGCATTAAATGAGTTAGAAGGTGTCAAAATTGGTGATACCTACCTACAAACATTGGCAATTGGTACACAAGGAGACTGTTATTCAGAATTAGGTGAATACGAAAGTGCTGTGAAAATGTACATTAAAGCTGCAGAGAGACAAGAAAATGAAATCACCACTCCTATGTTTTATTTTAAGGCAGGGTTAAATGCTGAGGAAGTGGGAGATTATGAAAAAGCAGCTGAATTTTACAAGAAAATAAAAGAAAAATATTTAACTTTCTCTAGCCAGAAAGGTATTGAGAAATACATTTCTCGAGCTGAGAATTCAATTGTTGAGTAAAGTGGCTACAGCTAATACAAATTTATCGACATACGATATTGAAAAAATTCCAACTGGTGCCGATTTTAGAATCGGCATTGTTGTTTCTGAATGGAACGATAAGATTACACTTAACTTATTAAAAGGTGCTAAAGAAACTCTTTTAATACATTTAGTTAAAGAAGAAAATATTTTCATTCACTTTACTCCTGGCTCTTTTGAATTACCATTAGGCGCTCAATTTTTGCTTGAACACAGTAAAGTTGATGGCGTGATAGCACTTGGATCTGTCATTCAAGGCGAAACAAAACATTTTGATTTCGTTTGTAATGGGGTTAGCCAAGGGATTAAAGATGTTAGTCTAAAATACAATAAACCTGTTATTTTTGGAGTTTTAACCGACGACACAATGCAACAAGCCATTGATAGGTCAGGTGGAAGACACGGAAATAAGGGAATTGAAAGTGCTGTCGCTTGTCTTAAGATGATTGCATTTAAAAACGAATTAAAATAACATAATTGTGACGTTAATAAAATCTATTTCTGGAATTCGAGGAACAATAGGCGGAAAAGTTGGAGAAGGTTTATCTCCAATTGATATCGTTAAATTCACCTCAGCATTTGGAAGTTGGCTTCAAAATAAAAATAATGCAAGAAAACTCACTTTAGTTGTGGGTAGAGATGCTAGAATCTCAGGGCCAATTGTAAACGATTTAGTAATTGCTTCACTTAGAAGTCTTGGCATAAACGTTATTGATTTAGGCCTCTCAACTACGCCAACTGTAGAAATGGCTGTTACAATGGAAAAAGCTCACGGTGGAATTATTCTTACTGCCAGTCACAATCCTAAAGAGTGGAACGCTTTAAAGCTACTAAACGAAAAAGGAGAATTTATTTCTGGGCAAGATGGTCTAGATGTTTTAAGTATCGCCGAAAAAGAATCTTTTGAATTTGCACAAGTTGACGATTTAGGAAAGGTTACAAAGAGAAACGATTATATACAAAAACACATTGATGCAGTTCTTGAACTCTCCTACATCGACATTGATGCAATCAAAGCTGCTGATTTTCATATTGTAGTTGATGCGGTTAATTCCACTGGAGGAATTGCAATTCCATTATTATTAGATGCACTAGGTGTCAAAAAAGTAGATGGTATTTATTGCGAACCTACTGGTGAGTTCGCTCATAATCCTGAGCCTTTACCTGCTCATTTAACTGACCTTTCAGAAACAATTATAGAAAAGAAAGCAGATTTAGGCATTACAGTTGACCCCGATGTTGATCGTTTAGCAATGGTCTGCGAAGACGGGACAATGTTTGGCGAGGAATATACGCTTGTAGCAGTTGCAGACCATGTACTCTCTCAAAAAGGTGGCGCAACGGTTTCAAACCTTTCTTCGACAAGAGCTTTGCGTGATATCACTGAAGGTCATGGACACCAATATTACGCTTCTGCTGTTGGCGAAGTGAATGTAGTTAACAAAATGAAAGAAGTTAACGCAATCATTGGCGGTGAAGGAAATGGTGGTGTTATTTTACCCGCACTTCACTACGGTCGTGACGCTCTAGTTGGTATCGCTTTATTTTTATCGCTTTTAGCTAAATCTAAAAAATCAGCAAGTGCCTTGAGAGATAGCTACCCAAAATATACTATTTCTAAAAACAAAATTCAGCTTAGCCCAAGCTCAAATGTAGACAAAGTACTTCTTGACATGGCTAAGAAATATAGCAAACAGGAAGTTGATTCTACTGATGGTGTTAAAATATATTTTGATAAAGAATGGGTGCATTTACGTAAAAGCAATACCGAACCCATCATTAGAATATATGCAGAAAGCGAAAACCATGAGAAAGCAAATCAACTTGCAGAAGATATAATGACTGAAATTCAAAATATTTTATAACATTCTCAGCTTTTCAATAGTTCAACTAAGAATCAGTGAGCAACTCTTTTTGTATTCAAAATTTAGCTTTAAATTCGATAAGAATAAATAATATTTGACCATGAAGGTTTATTTAGACAATGCAGCAACAACACCATTAGCTCCAGAAGTTTTTGATGCGATGGTTCCTTATTTAAAAAATGAATTTGGGAATCCCTCATCAACTCACTTTTTTGGTCGTCAAGCTAAAGCTGCAATTGAAACCTCTAGAAGAACAGTTGCAAAATTAATTAATGCTAAACCATCTGAAATTATATTTACTTCTGGTGGCACTGAAGCAGATAACATGGCGCTTAATTGTGCAGTTACTGAACTTGGTGTAAAACGCATTATCACTTCCTCGATAGAGCACCACGCTGTAATTCATACTGCACAAAATATTTGTAAAAACTCTGAAATTGAATTAGAGTTGGTTAAATTTACAAATGAAGGACATGTTGATTTAAATAATCTTGAACAATTATTAAAATCTTCAGACGCAAAAACAATGGTTTCCCTAATGCACGGCAATAATGAAATAGGAAACTTACTACCTTTAACTAAAGTAAGTAAATTATGCAGACAATATAACGCCTTTTTTCATTCTGATACTGTCCAAACAATGGGACATTATTCCTTTGATCTTTCAGAATTAGATATTGATTTTATCACTTGCGCTGCACACAAGTTTCACGGACCAAAAGGCATTGGTTTTTTATATTCAAATTCAAAAATAAAAGGAAAACCTTTCATCCATGGAGGCTCACAAGAAAGAGGGCTTCGTGGTGGAACTGAAAACATTTACGGAATTATTGGTTTAGCAAAAGCGATGGAAATTGCTTGCACTGATTTAAAGCATCACCAAGACCATGTTCAAGAACTAAAAAATTATATGATTAGCTCTCTTAAATCTAATTTTGAAAAGGTTAGTTTTCACGGTGACACTTCACCTAAGAACAGTCTTTATACTGTATTAAATGTATGCCTCCCTGAGACACCCAAAGCTTCTATGTTGCTTTTTACTTTAGATTTAAAAGGAGTTGCCTGTTCTGGAGGTTCAGCTTGCACTTCGGGATCAAATAAAGGCTCTCACGTCTTAGAAGGGATTTCTGCAGATACTTCACGCCCAAATGCGCGTTTTTCATTCTCAAGGTATACAACTAAAGAAGAAATCGACTACGCAGTTGAAGTGTTAAAGGAAATTTACCAAACGAATTTAGTTGCTGGTGGTTAAACGATGGGGTTTAGGTTAACTATTTATTTCAACACCTTCCCATCCACCAAAGCTGTCCACAAAGAAATGTTTCCTTCTTCCATTCTTGACCATATTGGTCGAACAACACCTTTATTTGCTGCTATATTGATGTAGTCTCCAAAGAAAATGTTAGCATTTGGTACAAAAGGTGTTTTTGACAATTTAGTCTCTTTTAACGTTTTACAGCCATCTTTGGAGTAGGCTAAATAAACATCTGTACGATTATCTTCATACTTTCTTCGGTCATAATAAACAAAATAAACACTGCCGTCTTTCTGATCAATATTCATCCATGTAAAAAATTGATGTTTATTAGAATCATCTTGGTTTACAGTTATCTCCTCGCTCCACGTTTTCCCTTCATCGTCAGAGTATATTAGCCAAACATCTGTGTCATCAACTCCATTCCTTTGGTCTGCCCAATTGACATAAATTCTCCCATTGTATTTGCCTCCTGAGTGATCAACTTGAACTATTGGCAATCCATTACACCGTGATATTCCAGGAACATCAAAAGCCCAACCCCCGGGATGATCTGTTATTTTCTTCTCAACTTCAAACCATGTTTCACCACCATCCTTCGACTTATTAAACCTTATTCCATGTGGTCCTGTCCAAACAACATAGATAACGCCATCTTCATTGACTGTTGGAACCGCCCCTTCTACTGTATTATCTCCATCTAAACAATCACCATTTAAAGCAGAAATCACTTTAGGAGTTGACCAGTGCTCTCCCCTGTCAGTACTTTTAGAGAACATGATCCTAGAAGAATCTTTTGGATGATGAGACTCATATTCATCAAACTGCGTCCATGTTAAATATAGATCTCCTGTTTTAGGACATTCTGCAACCCATTGTTTATCTTGTGCCTTTGGTGCATTTGGAGTTGTAGCGCTCGTTTTCCATTTCCCTTTGATGCGTTTACTATAATCACAAACAATACGATCTAACCACTGACCTTCAGTTGGATCTGAAAGGTGAAAATAATAATACCTTCCTTTTTTATCAATATGAACTACTGGATCACCGTTTACACCAAACTTTGTCTTTATAGAAGTGCTTTCCCATGACTTCCCACCATTTTTGGAATAATAGTAATCATTCATCACTGTTCCAGCAATCATTTTTTTCGAACAGCGTGGATGAATAGCAATACTTGGCTCCACTTGAGAAAAGGGATATATTGCACTTTTAGGCCTGGGTATTTTTACCAGTTCAAATTCTTGAGCAAAAAAATTTGACACAAAAAACAAAAAAAGGAGCGCAGAAAATATCGTCTTCATCTGTTTTAAAAGCTACATTTTTTCACGAAGCCAAAACTTCCCAAGTTTGTTTTTATCATCAAACTCAAAATCGTACCTAGCAATTTCAACCATTCCCATTTGGGCATCAATTGTCATCAATTGGTTATCTCTAGAAATAATTAAGTTGAACTCGTTATTTGGTTCCAAAGCTTCTAAGAAATCACCAAAAGATTTTGAATCAACTCTAAACCCATTAAATGCAATAATTTCATCGTTTGGACTAATCCCTACTGACTCAGCCATACTATTTGAAGTAACAGAACGTATAATTAACCTCCCACTACTTTCAGATGTCGAAACACCAAAGGCAACACTTGCATTAGATGTTAACTCTATTTCTAAGCCCAAAGGTTCGAAGTATTTTTTGTAATCAATTGTTTCCGTACCGTAGACATGTTTTTGAAAAAAATCTTCAAGATCTAAACCGATAAATTCTTCCAGTGTACTTTGGAATTCGCCAGAAGTAAAACCTCTTTTTTTCTCCTGATAAAACTTCTTATACAATAATTGCATAAAATCATCAATCGATTTTTTGCCTTTGGATTCTTTAATAATCATAGCTTCAATAACTGCTGCAACTAAATGTCCTTTTGAATAATATGAAATGGTTGTGTTTTTACTATTTTCATTTGGACGGTAAGCTTTAATCCAAGCGTCAAACGAAGCATGTGCTACAGGTTGAACTTTATTTCCTGGAGAAGACTCCACATAATTCATTGTACCTTTCAAAACGTTCAGGTATTTTTCTTGATCATAAAATCCAGCTCTTTTAAGAATTAATTCATCGTAATACGAAGTAAAACCTTCCATCACCCACAATAAATCAGTATAGTTTTCATTATCGTAATCAAAAGGACCTAATTCAATTGGTCGAATTCTCTTTACGTTCCATAAATGAAAATATTCGTGTGCAACTAGCGATAAAAAGCCCAAATAATTTTCTTCGTCATAAGACCAGCGATTTACATTTAATGTAGTTGAGTTTTTATGCTCTAAACCTCCTCCACCGTTTTCAGTGTTATGAATAATAAACCAATACTCTTCATTAGGATTTTCACCAAAAATAGCTGTTGTTGTCTCTACGACTTTCGCCATATCTGTTTTTAATTCTTCTATATCGTAATTGCCAGGGCCATACATTGCAACATTGTGCTTTACTCCAGCAGCATCAAAGGAAAATTCTTCTTGATTTCCAATTTCAATCGGTGAATCTGCTAAGTGATCGTAATCATCAAAAGTAAAAGTTGTTCCGCTGTCATTAGCAACACCATCTCCTGATTTTGGAAGAGAAGTTGTAATTTTTTTAAATGAATCATGCGGTGTAACCGTTAATTTTCCACCAAGGGATTTATATTCTTCAGGGTACATAAAGACATTTGTGCCGTTTAAGTAACCATGAGTTAAATCTAAAAAGCTTGTTCGTACAGTTAGTTCAAATGCGTAGACTTCATAATTAACTACTACCTTTTTTGCTGTACCTTTTTCAATTTTCCATTTGTTTTTTCTTGTTTTATCAATCTCAAGAGCATTGCCATTTTCATCCTTGGCATGCACCAAATTAATATTCTTAGAAAATTCACGAACTAAATAAGAACCTGGTGTCCAAACGGGAATGCTGATAACAAGTTCCTCTTCTTCAAAATCTTCTAACTCCATTTGAACATGGAAATAATGTGTTTGAGGTTCTGGCATTGAAAGTTTGTGGTGGATCGTTTGAGCCGATATTGAAGCTCCTAAAATTAATGTTGTAAAAAGTAGACTAATTTTTTTCATTATAACTATTTTTTTATCTTCTAAAGCTTAATTAAACTAGCTTTTAGTATTATTTTTATTTAAATTGAAACTATCAACAGAAAAAAAACAGCTATTTTTCATATTGATTATCCCAAATATACAATTTACACAAAGAAAACGTTAGATTTGTATTGAGGAATATTTAATCCATTAAAATGAAAAAGATAATTTTTGTATTTAGTTTGTTTGCATTATTCGCATGTAAGGAAGAAACTACAATTGATAATGAGCCTAAAGGTGAAAACGAGGAACTCATTCAGTTGAGAAATAAGGTTAAACAATTACAGCTTGACAACGAAGTAAAAGATTCTGTATTAAATGAGTCTATATCATATTTCAACGAAATACAGGAGAATCTAGCAAAAATAAATGTAAAGCAAGAAGAAATTCGCATCAAAAGTAGTGATCCAGAATTTACTAATGATGACAAAGAATGGGTTTTACAAGAGATTCAGAATATCAACTTTTTGAGACAGCAAAATGCAAACAAAGTAAAAAGTCTTCAAGGTAAAATAAAAGACCAAACACTTAAAATCAGCGAACTAGAGTCTATGATAGATCGCTTAGTGCTACAAATTAAATCACGTGATGAACAAATTGAATCCCTACAACAATCGCTTGCTGATTTAGACATGGAGTATTCAGAGTTATTCGATGAATATCAAGAGCAAGTTGAGTTAGCAATGGACGTGATGAAAGAACTTAACACTGTTCATTACGCTTATGGAACACTGGATGAACTTACTGAAAACGGTGTTCTTGTAAAAGAAGGTGGATTTATAGGTATTGGCAAGAAAACAACTATTGCTGATGATATGAATGAAGAGTATTTTCATCATTTAGACAAAACTAAAACTACTCAACTAAGGATAGTAGGCGAAAAACCAGAAATGATTACGGATCATGCGGTTGGATCTTATGAATGGGACGGCAATAAATTGATTATTCTTAATCCTGATAAATTTTGGCGCATTTCCAATTACTTAGTTATAACGGTGAAGTAGGTCAAAACCATAAAACATCCTTTGTTTAGACAATCATAATTAACATAGTCAAACTGATTTTGTCAACTTAGTGCATTTTCAGGGCAAACTCATACTTTTGGTTCTACTAAAATTTTAATGGGGAAGTAATATATGTCGTACCTACAGCACTCACGGTTTGGGATTCAATTTTTAATCA
>JBBEBO010000105.1:0-23854 GCA_040882265.1 Brumimicrobium sp.
TTAGTAAAATTGAAGAAGCTTTATTTAACTGGTAAACATCCCGATAGGCATTTAATTTTAATTTAATTTCAAAAAAAAGCCCGAACATTGATTTGGGCTTTTTTTGTTTATCATAATAAAATGGAAGATTTAGTACTAATTCACGGAGCTTTAGGAAATAAAAAAGAGTTTGACAGCATAGTAACTCTACTCGATCAAAAGTTTATCATTCATTTATATGAAATTCCTCACCACGGAGAAAAAAAAAACTCCAAAATTCCATTTACATTAACTCATCTTTCAAGCGATTTTATTTCTTATCTAAAAAATATCGGTCCATGCTATATCTATGGATTTAGTCTTGGTGGGTATTTAGCACTTCATACTGCTCAAATAGATTCTACTTATATCAAAGGAATCATTACGCAAGGAACAAAATTAAAATGGACTCCAGTAGAAGCTAAAAAAGAAGTGAAATCATTAGATTTAAATTTTTTAAAAGAAAATGTTCAACCTTTTTATCAGTACTTAGAGAGCCTCCACACCAACTACTTACCAGGTTTACTTAAAAAGACCTCAAAATTCATGCTCGACCTTGGTGACCGTCCAACAGTCACTAAAGATTCTGTAAAAAACATAAGTGTTCCTGTAAGAATGGTTCGTGGAGGGAAGGATAAAATGGTTACAAAAGCTGAAACTATTGAAATATGCGAATCTCTCAAAAACGGAATCTATTTTGAAATATCATCATTCATCCACCCAGTAGGTTTTCTTAAACCAAAATTTGTTGCACGAATGATTGATGTTCAACTTCAATCTATGCACTATAAATATGCATCAACTAAATATGGTGACATGGCATATCAAGAAATTGGTGATCTTTCCAGCGATGATACTTTGCTTTTATTTTTACACGAAGCAATTGGTTCAATAGCACAATGGCAAGATTTCCCGACAAAACTATGCGAAACTTTAAAACTACCTGGAATTATTCTTGAATTCCCAGGGTATGGATTTTCTTCGAGCTACAATATAAAAAGAGACGAAAAGTACTTGCACAATTTTGCGCTAAATCATCTTCCTGCATTTCTTAAAACGATAGATCTCAATAAAAAAATCATTATCATCGGTCATTCAGATGGAGGTACAAATGCACTTCTTTACTCCAGCAAATATCCTCAAAATATAAAAGGAATAGTAACAATGGCTGCTCATGTTCTAAATGAAAAAGAGACAAAGGAAGGAGTCCAACCTGCAATTGATGCTTACGAAGCTGGTAAAATGAAAGGACTAGAAATGTATCATGGAGATAAAACTGAAACAGTTTTCTACGCATGGGCAAACACATGGCTTTCAAAATCATTTTCAAATTGGAATATTTCTGAAGACATTAAAAACAACTCTACTCCAGCATTAGTCATTCAAGGCAAAAATGATCAATACGGTACAGACAAACAAGTGCATCTAATATGTAATTTAATAAAAAATGCAACACCAATATTTATTGAAAGCTGTGGACATGCACCACATATCGAACAAAAGACAGATGTCATTCAAAACATAAAACAATGGAGAAAACAATTAAACTAGAAAAAACCTTTCGATACTTCACTTATGGAAATATTGATACAGCTGAAAATATTTGGTTTGTACTTCACGGTTACGGACAACTCCCCTATTACTTTATCCGAAAGTTTCAAACATTAGATCCAGGAAAAAACTTTGTAGTAGCTCCCGAGGGAATGCATCGGTTCTATTTAGAAGGAACGAGTGGTCGAGTTGGAGCATCATGGATGACTAAAGAAGCACGATTAGATGATATTAACGATAATCACAACTATTTGAACCAGTTAGCAACTAAAATATGCAACAGAAAAACGTTTAAGAAGCGTTTTCTCCTAGGATTTTCACAGGGTGGAGCAACTGCTTCTCGCTGGCACGATTCAGGAAGTTTTAATGCTGATCATTTTATATTATGGGCAAGTGTTTTTCCTCCAGACCTCGAGTTCAATTCGAAAAAATCAAGGTTAGCAAATTCTGACAACACTTTTGTTGTTGGTAAACAAGACCCTTTTTTCAAGGAAAAGACAGATGAGGTTCAGGATTTGTTCAACAAACAAGACTTTTCATTCAAAATCGTTAAATACGATGGTGGACATGATATAGATGGTGAAGTACTGAAAAAAATAAGCCAAAACTTAGATTCTTAAAGATTTAAAATTCTAACAACTAGGTTTGTATCTATTTTTACTAGATTAGAAGAAAATATAAAATCATGAAAAGCATTCTTAAACTATTTATTTTACCTTTTATTATCCTTGCTTGTACAAACAACAGCAGTGATATTAATAATAAAGTTGACGAAGCATCACCCGATGAAACAACAAAAGCAGCAACGCCGAGGTTGGTTATTCACGGTGGTGCTGGTAAAATTACAGAAGAAAACTTAACTCCTGAACTAGAAAAGGCATATCATGAAAAACTGACAGAAGCACTTGATTTAGGTTATTCTATACTTGAAAAGGGAGGAACGAGCAGCGAAGCAGTGATTGCTGTAATTCAGTTGATGGAAAAATCTCCACTTTTTAACGCTGGAATAGGCGCTGTCTTTACTCACGAAGAGACAAATGAACTCGACGCATCATTTATGGACGGTAAAACAGGAAAAGCTGGAGCCGTAGCTGGAGTCTCGCGTATAAAAAGTCCTATCGAGGCTGCTTTTACAGTCATGAACTCTTCTCCTCACGTAATGCTTTCTGGAGAAGGTGCTGAAGTTTTTGCTAAAGAGCAAGGATTAGAAATGGTTGAGCCTTCCTATTTTTATAATGAAAAAAGACATCAACAACTATTAAAAATCAAAGAAAGGGAAAGCAAGGGTAAAAAATCTGCTTCCTTAAAAAGCAATCAAAATGATTATAAATACGGTACAGTTGGTGCTGTTGCTTTGGATAAAAATGGAGATTTAGCAGCTGGAACTTCTACAGGTGGTATGACAAATAAAAAATTTGGTAGGATTGGTGATTCACCTATTATAGGTGCTGGAACATATGCTGACAATTCAACTTGTGCAGTTTCTTCTACTGGACATGGCGAGTTTTTTATTAGAAATGTAACTGCTTATGACATTGCAGCAAGAATGAAATACAAAGGTGAATCATTAAAAGTAGCAGCACAAAACACGATCAACAACTTAGAAAAAATCGAAGGTTTTGGTGGTGTAATTTGTCTTGATGCTAAAGGGAATTTCACTATGCCATTCAATACCGCAGGCATGTATCGTGGTTGGATACTTAAAAAAGGTGAAGCAAATGTTAAGATGTTTAAAAATTAAAAGAAATCGTTCAAAATATTCCATAGATGGGGAGTAAATTTTACCTTTATACCCTCAAAAAAGTCAAATTATGATAAAAAATGTAGCAGTTATTGGAGCAGGTACAATGGGCAATGGAATTGCACACGTATTTGCACAGTTTGGATATAATGTATCTTTAATTGATCGTTCGCAAGAGTCTTTGGACAAAGGAATGAAAACAATTGAGAAAAACCTTGACCGAATGGTTTCAAAGGAAAAAATATCTCAACAGGATAAAAATGACACAATCGGTCGCATAAATACATTTTTAGATACAGTTAAAGGAGTTCAAAATGTAGATTTAGTAGTTGAAGCTGCAACTGAAAACACTGATTTAAAATTAAATATTTTTAAAGAATTGGATGAACTTACTGAAAAGCATGTTATTCTTGCAACGAATACTTCATCTATTTCAATTACAAAAATTGCAGCGGTTACAAAACGCCCCGATAAGGTAATAGGAATGCACTTTATGAACCCTGTACCTGTTATGAAGTTGGTTGAAATTATAAGAGGTTACTCTACTTCCAACGAAGTAACAAAAACCATAATGGATGTTTCAAAGTCACTCAAAAAAGTTCCAGTTGAAGTAAACGATTATCCTGGTTTTGTAGCGAATAGAATTTTAATGCCAATGATCAATGAAGCAATTATTTCATTGCATGAAGGAGTTGCTGGTGTTGAAGAAATTGATACTGTAATGAAGTTGGGAATGGCACATCCAATGGGGCCTCTTCAGTTAGCTGACTTTATCGGGTTAGATGTCTGTCTAGCAATATTAAATGTTCTCCAAGATGGACTTGGAAATCAAAAATATGCTCCTTGTCCACTTCTTGTCAATATGGTTACTGCAGGAAAAATGGGTATTAAATCAGGGGAAGGTTTCTACGATTGGTCGCATGGAACAAAAGATTTAATTGTTGCTGAAAACTTTAAGAAATAAGAATCTAAAATTAGAAGGTCTCAATTAAAATTAATGTTTTAATCCTGACGCCTTCTAATCTTTTTTGTTGCTCTTGTTGGTCTAAAAATTGCTTGTAACATTTAAGCATAAAAAGCGTTATTATAGTATGTTCAAAACTGTAACTTTTATATTATTACTGATTACTTCCAACCATTTATTTGGTCAGGATAACTTTCAGGCGCTTCAACAAAGTGAAAGTGAACTCTCTGAAGAGTTAAACAACTTGAGAAAAGTAAAAGATGACTCCTCGATTAAAGTTATAAACGAATCATTTAAGAATAAGCTTCAAAAAACGCTTGAAGCGGATAACGCTTTTGATTATCCATTTAGCACCTTGCAGAGTGTTGGAAAAATTTACTCAAATGATAAATTGGTGAGAATTTTCTCATGGAATGTCCAATACAAAAATGGTCAACACGACTACTTTTCTTTTGTTATGAAAAAAGACGAAAGGCGTGACCAAGTGCATGTTGTAGAGTTAAAAAGAAATAAACAACCGTTCGGAGCCATTCAAAACGAAATTTTAGATCATGAAAACTGGTATGGCGCACTCTATTATGAAATTGTTGATGTTCAAAAAGGACCGCGAACTTATTATACACTTTTAGGTTATGACGCAAACAATGACAGATCTACAATTAAACTTCTAGACGTAATGTTTTTTACAGGCAAATATCCAAAGTTTGGTAAACCCTTATTTGAAACAGAAAATGGATATGCCAACCGAGTAATATTTGAACATTCTTCAAAAGCAACAATGTCATTAAAATATGACCAACAAAGAGGCAAAATTGTTTTTGATCACTTAAGTCCTGAAACTCCAGGTTTAAAAGAATTCAAAGAATATTATGTTCCAGACATGTCTTATGATGCTTACAATTTCTCAAAAAACAAGTGGAGGTTAGAGGAAGACATTATCGCAGTCAATAAACAGCAATCTGATGAAGTTAGTTTAAAAGCATATGATTCTGATATGGATACTGTTGTAACCATTCCCGCAGAAGGAAAGTGGCTTAATCCCGAAGATGAAAATGCACCTTTAGATGGTGGTGGACATCGTGCAGTTACTCCTGAAGATCAAGAAGCCGATAAAAAAGATAAACCTAAAAAGCCAAAGAAAGCTCAAAAACCTAAAAAAGAAGGTTTTAATGGGGTTAGCTATTCGAATTTAGATGGCAAGAAGAAAAAGAAGAAGAAAAGAAATAATTGAGAAAAATCACTATTGTCCGATTTAAATTGTAACTTCTCATTTCATTGCCAATGAGGTAATTTCTTTATTCTTTTAAATACTTATCGGGATGTTTACCAATTAAATAAAAATTCTTCGATTTTACGGATAGACGAATTTAATTGGTGCTTCTACCCAGTTTTAACCGCACAAAGTCCACCAAAAACTACCTTTGCGAACCTTTGCGCCTTCTCCTGCGCTCTTAGCGGTTAATAACCTGCTGGTAAAGTATCCGATATGCATTTTTTTAAAACTTCAACTCAACTATCATTTTATATGATTAGTGTCATATTTAGTGATGTCCAACGAATATTTGAAAAGATATTATCATTTTCAAATAAATCTCATTAATTTCACGCCCCTATGTTAAAACGTGTACTAATTATATCATTACTTGCTTTTTTGACAATGAGCATGCATAAATACTACTTTTCTTTTGGAGAGTTGCAGTATGATGATACCAAAAAACGTTTTGAAATATCTATTACAACTACTGGTCACGACTTAGAAAATTATTTAAAGCACAAAAATGTTTCCATTCCGAAACTAGAAGAATGCGTCGATAATCAGTTACATCTTAAGAAAATAGAAAGCGTACTTCAAGAAGGTTTTAAACTAACCGTAAACTCATCTGAAGAAAAGTCAAACGAAGAAAACATTCTCTTAGAGCTTGTTGGTATGGATGTAGACACAAAAGATCAAGCTATTTTTTATATGGTTTCAAGAAAAATTGAAAAACCAAAATCATTTTCTGTAAATTATAGTCTCTTGATGGATCACTTTGATGAACAGCAAAACAAATTGACAATATACACCGATGCTGGGCAAGAATTTTTGACTTTTTTAAAGCATAAACATCTAAGAATTTTTGAATACTAAAAGTTATTATGAAAAAACTATCTTTTTTACTATCATTTTCATTTTTGTTCAATACAGTTGCGCAAATCAATGAGAATGTAAACACTAATAAATTCAAACAATTGCATGAGGAGCTTCCAACTCCAAACACATATAGAACAGCTTCTGGCGCTCCTGGTCATGAATATTACCAGCAACAAGCAAATTATGACATTGAAGTTGAACTTGACGATGATAAGCAAACCATAAAAGGAAAAGAACGCATCACTTACATTAACAACTCGCCAGATCAATTGGAATACCTTTGGCTACAATTAGATCAAAATGTAAGAGCGCAGGATTCAGATAGCAAACTAATCAATGTTGACCGAATGGAAGACTTTAGGAGTTTAGGAGCTGTTCATAGAAAAATGTTTGAATTTGACGGTGGTTTTAAAGTCGGAAAAGTAAAGGCTACTAATGGTGATGACTTAAAATACGCTATCAATAAAACAATGCTGCGAATTGATTTAAAAAAGCCACTTAAACCTGGTGCTTCAATAAGTTTTGAGCTAGAATGGTGGTACAATATCAATGACCGTATGAAAATCGGTGGACGTTCAGGTTATGAATATTTTGAGGAAGAAGATAATTACTTATACACTATAGCACAATGGTTTCCAAGAATGTGTGTTTACAACGATGTTGAAGGCTGGCAAAACAAACAGTTTCTAGGTCGTGGTGAATTCGCACTTCCATTTGGCGACTATAATGTTGAAATAACTGTTCCTGCTGATCATGTTGTTAGTGCTACAGGAGAACTTCAAAATGCAAGTAATGTGCTCAATTCAGAGCAACGAAATAGGTTAAAAGAGGCTGCTTCAAACTATGATAAACCTACGATGATTGTCAATCAAGAAGAGGCAGAGAAAAACGAAAAAGAAAAGTCAACAGATAAGAAAACTTGGAACTTTAAAGCAAGTAATGTACGTGATTTTGCTTTTGCTTCTTCTCGTAAATTCATTTGGGACGCAATGCCTGTAAAAATAGGAGGAAAAGAAATAATGGCTATGTCATTTTACCCTAAAGAAGGAAATCCACTATGGGAAAAGTATTCAACTGAAATTGTAGCTCATACGTTAAAAGTTTATTCAAAATATACGATCGATTATCCATATCCTGTTGCTATTTCTGTCCATTCAAAATCAATAGGAATGGAATATCCTATGATTTGTTTTAATGGAGGAAGGCCAGAAGCAGATGGTACTTACAGTAAGCGTACTAAGTATGGAATGCTTGGGGTTATAATCCACGAGGTTGGTCACAACTTCTTTCCAATGATTATTAATTCTGATGAACGTCAATGGACTTGGATGGATGAGGGCTTAAATACTTTTGTTCAATACTTGACAGAGCAAGAATGGGAACGCGACTATCCTTCGAGGAGAGGCCCAGCACATTTAATTGCTGATTATATGGGAGGTGATAAGAAGTATATTTCTCCGATTATGACAAATTCAGAATCTATTTGGCAATTTGGAAATAACGCTTATGGAAAGCCTGCAACAGCACTGAATATTTTAAGAGAGACTGTGATGGGAAGAGAGTTATTCGATTACGCTTTCAAAAAATATTGTGAACGTTGGGCTTTTAAACACCCAACTCCTGCAGATTTATTTAGAACTATGGAAGATGCTTCTGCTGTTGATTTAGATTGGTTTTGGAGAGGTTGGTTTTATACAACCGATCATGTTGATATTTCTTTATCTAATGTAAAGTGGTTTCAATTAAATACTGGTGACCCTGAAAAAGAAAAAGAATGGCAGAAAGAAAGCGACTTAAAAAAAGATGTTCATGTTGGAGTTGATCGCAATAAAAAAGAAGTAAAAGAAACCGTTACGGAGAAAAAACCTGAACTTGAAGATTTTTATAATAAACGTGATATCTACAAAGTTGATGCCTTGGATCAAGAAGAATACGATGAATTGAAATCCAAGTTAACTCAAAAAGATATAGATTTATTAAATAGCGGAAAGCATTTTTACGAACTAAAATTTGATAACATCGGTGGTTTAGTAATGCCAATTATCATTGAGGTAACATTTGTAGATGAAACTACTGAAGTCATTAGAATCCCAGCTGAAATATGGAAGATGGATAACTTCAATGTCTCTAAAGTATTCATTTTTGATAATGAAGTCAAATCATTTGTAGTCGATCCATTTTTAGAGACTGCTGATACTGATTTGAATAACAACAGCTGGCCTAGGAGAGTTGAACCAACTCGCTTCGATTTGTTCAAGGAAAAATCAAAGAACGAAAATCCAATGCAGCGCGATAGAAGATTAAACGATAAATAAAAAGACTTTAACTTCTATTTATAGCACATTTTTTTATCTTTAAATGCATTCTGGTTATTTACAAAATTAAACTTGAACATTTTTTCACATCTTTGTGTTATGGGCAGACTTACTATTATATTTCTAATTTCGTTAATCACATCAACTTCTGTGATTTCTCAAGAAGATTTTTTTTTAACCCCTCAGGATAAAGCTTATTTGTTTCACACGGTTAGAAAAAGTCCAATTTTAGAGCAAAATATTGGACGCTATATCAAGTACACAGGTAAGCAAATTACACTTCCTAATGGAGAATTAAATTACGACTCCATAGAGTTAGTTATAGTTAATAACCCTGAGCTTTTAAAGATTTATTCATCTGAAATACGCAAAGCTCCAAAAGGTATTTTAGCAGAAACAGCTAACAAACAAGCAATTTGGGAACTAAATAAAGTTTTAAATGCATTTCGCCAAGATGAATTAGAGGAAAAAGGTTATGAAAAAGACTATAACAGATTTGAAATTGTTTTAATCAAAAATCTTCCAGAAGTAGCTCTAAAAAGCAAAGACAATAAAATCATAGTTCACCCTAGAATTGAGAAACTAAACAATCCTAGCTTAACATTTAATGACAAAGTTGCAATGTTAGATGGCTTTGGAACATGGACTGAACAACAGAAAAAACAAACATTAGATGCCTATAATATTGCCATTAATGACTGGGTTAAAGAACGTGCATTTTTAATTTACAAAAACTTAGGCGGTGAGGCTCAACAGTTTAATAATGTGCTTACAGCAGCTGGTGATGGATCTAGCACTTCTGGACTCTTTGAAGAACGCGAAAAAGACGAAAGGGGACGCTGGAATAAAGGATTACCAAAAGCAGTTGGACTTTTTCCATACGAGTCCTACATAGGCATAAAAGATAAATCTAAAAAAAACAAATCCGAAGTACTGCCTCAAGGATACACAACAAATTTATTTGAAACAGCTGGTGGAGGTAAAAAAACGAATATACACGTTGATGTATGGGGTTACAACACTGAAAAACAAACTACAGTAGTAATTGATAAAAAAGGTAAGATTTATCCTTTATTTGGATCATCAGATTCACGTTTTCTATCTCCAGACTCAACTTTTGGTGAGGGTGACACTTATTACACTATGATCAATAGAGTTAAAGCAGATATTGCTGAACTAGAAGAAAAAATAAGTGGACGAAGAGGTTTAGACTACTGGATTGAATACAATGAAGATCGCTTAGATGATAAAAAAATGGATATCGAAGTCGTCGAAAAAGAACTCAATGATATACGTTATAGCACTATCACAACCAATGATAAAAAATACAAAACAGATTCAAAACGTAAAAAACGAAAAGTACGTCAGGAAAAAGTTGTTTTATATCATGAGCAATTGGCTGCAATCAGAAGAAAAATAAAAGAATTAAAAGCCGAAAAGGAAGTCATTTTAGAAAAAAAGCAGGCAAAAAATCGTCAACTTCAGAGGATGTATGATTTGATTGGAACAAAATGGGTTCCTTTTGAAGAAAAAGACGGCTTGTTTATTTTTGAAGATTCAGCCCGATTTGATTTATTGACTCAAGAATTTACTTTCCCTGAGAGCGATGAAAAAGAACCGTTTGAGATTCGTCTGTTAGCTGTCCCCTATTCTCATACAAGTGATCAATTTGATGAAGTTATGCTTCACATAAACGTAGTTGACGCTATCCCGCTTTACAACGCTCAGATTCAACTCAATTTAAACGATGTTTTTGATGTTGATCAATATGAATTAGATCAAAAACTATTTACAAAAGCAGACTCTATTCCAGTAATGGAGCTTTTTGAAGCGCTTCAAGATAATAAAAGGTACTTTGATGTTATTGCAAGAGGTGCTGGTATAGGTAAGTGGAAAAATTTTGAACCTATCAAAAATTACGAGCCTGAAGAACTTAACAACTATCCTGGAGATTCAGAAAAAGAACGAGATGAAGCTAAAAACGATAGTCTCTTCAAACGTTTGAGAACAACTCAGGTTAAAATTTTAATTGACCGTTGCATTACACTTGAAGTAAACAGTTATACTGACCCTGTTAAAAGTAATTTTACACCTCCAAACGAAGATTTTAATGAAATGATGAGTCAGTACAAATTATCCGAAAACGACATGTTGAGTGCCTATAGAACTTACACTACATTGAAAAACATAAAGCAGGAGTTAAATATCCTTGCGGGAAAATATTTAGATCGACCAGAAGCGAAATCAGCTATCGATCGTATCAACAAAGCCATAGATAAATCACGAATATCTGTTGGCAGAACTTCTTTTAAATATAAGGAGTTTGAAGACTAGTCAAAATTGAAAGGTCAGTCCTAAAAGTTGAGGAGGAGGTTGAAAATTCAAGGTTCGAAAGATTCAAGGTGTGTTGTATATTTTTGAAGGCAGAATACCGAATACGGAAGGCACCTGTGCTTGCCGCAGCGTGAGTAGGTTTTAGAAGTGGCGAAAGTTCGATATTCTAAAATCCGTATTCGATATTCTTCAGTTTCACTATGTATATTCCCTCTGGAAGTTCTTAGTTGATTTGACTTATAGTAAATAATATGTCATCACATCTAAACAGGAGGTATTTAAAAAATAGCAAAGCAATCGCATTTATTTTTATAATTCGTTTAAAATGGACAATATATTAAGAGGGTACACAGAAAAATTTGCGAAATAAACGATAATTACCTCAATAAAATCTCTTTAACAACTTCACCATCCCAGTCAGCAACTCCGACTTCGTGCATTACTATTTCTCCCACTGAATTAATGATAAATGTTGTTGGCAAGCTAGTCGATTCAAATTGTTTTGGTTCTCGTGATTGTGGGATATAGATTGGGATATCATATCCTTTTTTCATGCGCCATTTTTTAAGTTTATTTACACTTTCACTACTTACAAAGTAAAAATCTACGCGATCATTAAATTCATCGTACAGATTTTGCAATGATGGCATTTCAGCAACGCAAGGTGCACACCAAGTAGCCCAGAAATTAACTACAATCGGTTTGTTCTTTGACTGGGAAAAGTTGACTGTATTTCCATCAAGATCTTTTAATTCCCAGTCAAAACTATCTACGATCATTCTATTTTGCTCAGGAACTTCATCTGGACTTGCAGCAATTATTTGTTGAATAAATACTTGAACAGTCATTCTAACTTGAGGAATAAGGAGTAATCCTAAAACGATTATAAAAATCAAATTCCATTTATGTTTTTTAACCCAATTCATCTTAATATTCTCCAGAACTTAACATTACTAAGGTACAGGCGTCGAGTATTTCTATCCCATTTTTAATCAAATTATTTTCAAATTCAGGATTAGCTGTTCCAGGATTAAAAATAACACGCTTTGGTTTTAAATTAATTAGAGCATCGTAATATTGAATTTGGTTTTTTTTAGAGAGATATAATGTGACTGTATGAATTTCTTCATCTTTTGGAAAGGTTTTTTGAATTTTAGTTCCATCAATTTCTCCTTCCCTATAACCAACAGCTACAACTGGGACATCGTAACTTTGAAGTCGTTTTACTGCCATGTATGCATATCTACTTGGGTTGTCACTTGCTCCAAGAACTAACGTTTTTTTTGTTTCCATATTTTTTAGATTAATGAGTTTAAAGTATGGTTTTAACTACCAAAAGGGGTATACATTGTAACACCATTTTGATCATATTGTTTGATCATGACTTTCAACATTCTTTCCGCATCCAAGAGTAAAGTTGGCGCATTACCGAGTTGGACATGCCTTAAAACCCTCTCCTTTTCAAACAATGGAATTAGTTTATCACACTTGCGTTTTTTTGACCAAACAGGATTGTGAACTTTTGTTTTAACGGATTTTATCTCACCGTTAGGAATCTTAATATTAACCTCAAAACCAGTTGGGTAATAAACTGGGAATTTAAAATGATCAACAGCATCTTCGAGTGTATGAAGGTTTGTTCCTGCATTATCTAACGTCACGCCGATCATTAAAATTTTACCTTTTTTTTCTGAAACTTTATAAAATGGACTTTTTTTATTGTAAGGAGTAATTTCTCCAAAATGTTCCCCCACAAAATAATCAGCATCAGGGCCTATACAGCTAACTGGCTCGGTGGGATGCCAACTTCTCTTGGCTTCTGGATGAATTCTAAATTTTTCAGAAATCACACCGAGTTTACTTTTATCGTTTTTAACATCAAATACTTCTAGATTGTGTATATAATCAAGCTGTAAACTAGCATTAGGAGAGTTTGGCATTAAAACATTTCCTTCAGTTCCAACAACTTCAAGGATAGCATTTACAACTGTATCTGGTCCGCCTTTAACAAAGCCCATCTTAGATAAAGCTGAATGAACCAGTACCGTATCACCTGATTGAATTCCAATTTCCTCTAGTTGATTTATAAGTTGAGATTTCGTCCAACCTTTATTTTCTTTTGCTTGTGCTTCAAGTGCACTTCTGGTCATTTTCTTTTTACGTAAACGGTACCATTCAAGCAAAAACTTAGGCGTTAATTTTCGAATAAAGTTTTTCATACTCTATGCTTTTAGCGATATACAAATCGATAAGTTATAATTCCTTCTTGAGAACTCTGAGCACTTCCATCATAGTTAAACCTTGATTTTAAAGCGTATTCTTCAGCTCTACTAATCATGCAAGCATCTGCGTTATTACTCCTTTCTGGAACATACTTTGCGTTAACAACATTTCCACTTTGTGCGACTTTAATTCTAACAGTTACTGTTCCATTTACATTTCCACAAGTATATCCTGGGTTTCTGACATGCCAATCATTTCTATCAAGAGGATGGCGGTTGGAAAGTGTATATTCCACCATAGTTTTACCTTTTGCCGCCTTTTCACTTGCTTTATTTCCTGAACTTTCTTTTTCTTCTTTACTTTCTTTTTCTTCTTTGCCATCATCCACATCCGTGTCAGCTGTCTCAGATTCTTTAGATTCCTTTCCTTCGTTTAATTCTTTTAAAACTTCGGATTCATACTCTTTAACATTTTTAGAAGGGTCTTCAGAATAAGAAGTATATTTCATATCCTCCTCCATACTCTTCTCTCGGTTATCGTCTGTGTTTTTCACAAAAGAAGTAACATCCTCAGGTTCTTCCAAAAGTTCTGATTCTTGTTTTGTTTCTATTTGATCAGGAGTAATTTCAATATCATCAGGGGCTTCAATGTTTTTACCTCTAAAGTCCCATGAATCATAAGAAACAGGCTCTTTGTAGGTTTCAAATTGAAAATATATAAATAGAAAGACATGAACAACCAATGTAATGATTATTCCAAACTTGTGATTCTCTATAAAATCAAGCAGTTTATTCATCTTCCTTTTTTAACGTAATTAAACGTTCTTTTGATACATCATAATAGTCAATCTTATTATTATTTTCTAATCGGAATAGATTTTTATTTAATGCTTCTACTCTACTATATTCATTTGAAATAATTTGTTCACCTTCATTATTCAACAATCCCATATCTCCTCCAAGCTTATAAACAAATAAATTTTTAGAGTGTCTTTCTATATCATCATACCGAATTGGAATAACAACCTTCCCTTCCAGATCAATTGCACCCATTTTACCAATTTTCTCAACAAAAGCAAGACCATCGTTAAATGGATAAGCGTAATCAAATTGATAGTCTATTTTTAACTTTACACCTTTATTTGTATACCCCCACTGGTCACCTTTAGTTACAGGAATCAACTCACCGTAATCACCTATACCTGTAAAAATGGCTGGTAATACTTTTTTTCCAAGACTATCAATCATCGCAAAATTATTTCCAACTTTCTTGATTGTATGACCATTAGTGAATTGAGCAAACTGGAAATAATTTGGAAATGGATTCAACTCAACAGGAATAATCAAGTTTGCAGAGTCATCAACATATCCGTACGCATCTTCATTGGATACCATTGCTCTTTTCTCTTTCAAGTTTCCGATACGTTTAAAATATCGCTTGTGTAACAAAGTGTGATCAGGATAAATAAAATTCATTGAATCTCTCATCTCAAGCACAAATATTGAATCTTTAAAGTGTTTTATTATACCCTTTTCCGATGAAACAAGAAAGTTACCGTCTCTAGAAATAAAACCGTTTACACCATCTTTTGAAACATACGCTCTACCATCATCAAATGAAAAAGCTTCATCAAATGTAATGTCAAACACTGGGTTCCCTTCTGAATTATAATACCTGTATCCTTCTTCCGATTGCACATAAAAAACGCCTTCAGAAAAATCGCCAATATCTTCAAAAACAGGTTCCAAAATAAACTTGCCAGTTGGATCGATGAGCCCAATTTTATCATCTACTTCTACGATAGCTCTTCCGTGCGAAAAATCTTGTGCATCATCAAATCTAAAATCTATAATTAAATCTCCATTTTTGTTTACGTAGCCAAATTTATCTTTTTCCATAACAACAGCTAATCCATTACTAAAACTGCTAGCATATACATATTTTGGAGAGATAAATGGCAATCCATTTTCATCCATAAAACCATACTTATCATTAAGTTTATATAAGTACATATCGCGTCCCACAAGTTGAATATCTTGTTCGATCAATTCTGGAAATGGGAAATCTGGATATTTCTCGGTGAATGATTCAATAGTAGATTTGTTATAATTTGAAATATATAGTCGGTATAGATTTTTCCAAGCGTCAGAAACATAAGGATTATCTGGATATCTTTTTACAAAATCATCATAAACCTCGATAATATTTTTCTTTGTTTCAAGTTGATAAACACGCGCATGAGCTTCACCTACAAAAGGGTTGTTAGGATATTTATTAATAAACCTTACATACGATTTCGGATCATTTGGAATAATTGTTTCGTTAAATTCTGCTTTTGCTAAAGCATCTTTAGCATTTTCGATTTGCTCACTCTCTGGATAGAACTTGATATAATCACGATATGCTTTACTCGTATTTTTCTTTTTAGAATGTTCAAAGGCCAATGAATCTCTCTTAAATATTGCCCTATTTTTAAAGTCTGACCATGGATGGTTTGCAATAAATTTCTTATAATCTTGTACAGTGTTTTCTTTTACTGCAAGTTCAAAAAAACGTTCACTAATCTTAGCGCGCTGGTGCTTAGCTATGTTCAGTGTAAATCCGAAATTTTCTGCAAGTTTTTCTTTTTTTCTATCCTTCAAGTTATCGTAAGATTCTACTGCCAACAAACCGTAGTGATATGCAGAATCAAGGCTATGAAACGGGTTGTCATCTCTTAAATAAATAATACTTAACCCGTAAGCTGCAGGAGAAGTTGTTCTTTTTAATGATTTTTCAAAATTATGTTTAGCATCAAAATAATTATATTCTTCTAACGCATCATAGCCATTACTTATGCGACAGGCTGAGAGAACGAAAAAAAATCCAAGAAAAAATATAAACCGAATCATCATTGTTTTTTATAATCTATTTAAGATTGACTAACAAAGTTACGAAATACACAGCTTGATTATTCTAATAAAAGCATAATAAACAAATCAATTGACCTATTTACTGATTATCAACTATAAGTTTCTGCTTAATTTTAGAGTAATTCTACAAAATTGGAAAGGTTGAAGATTCAAATATTAATAGTTTGACCAGTTTTTTATTCATGCGTTTTGTAGTTGACTGCCTTGCTTTATTTTTTATGGGAAAAATCATAATAGATCATTCTCAAAAAGGGACCAGACTCAAAATGAATCAGTCTCAAAAGTTGGGGAGAAACTCTAAGTGCTGCTACTATGTCTATTCCCACTGGAAGTTGTTATTCGATTAAGCTTAGAGTTATCCAACAAACATTGCAAATTTGAAACACAAAAGCCTTGTAAAGGCGTCATATCCTTAACCGTGGACTTCAGTCCGCGGTTAGCATGACATTCATAAACCCTTTTTGGTATGTATTTTTGTTCCAAAAATCGTGACAAAAAGTATTCTTTGCGTCATTTTGTTTTATGGGTCGATTACTCGATAAAATAGCAATCATATCACGCTGTAAAATGTCCTCTCCCCAACTTTTGGGCTTGATCCATAGCTTGGATCATAATCCTTGAACAAGCCTAAAAAAAAGGGGAATAGATGCTAAACACATATTCCCCTTTCTTGCTAAACCATGCTAAAACTATAAAACCCAATTGCCCCAACTATGAAATGAAACAATTATGCTACAAATCTACATTTAAAATTTAAATCTATCGCACCTTTTTTAAACTTTAACAAAAATTTTAAAAAACCACATTATTTAACAATCTAATATATTTGATATGTTTTTGTCTTAGTATCCTAATGCCATTACTACTCCAGCTCTTGCAGGTTTACCTTTTGCGATCTCGTAGTCGACATAAACGTTTTTTAGCATTTCTGGATCTTCAACATAATAAGCGTATTTCTCTTTGAGTTCATCAACAGTAACTGATTTTTGCTTCCCTGAAATATTTTTTACTTCAAAAAGCATAATTCGATCTGGATTATCAGCTGGTTTGTCAAATATTCTCAATGTAACTTTTGAAGGTGCTGGACTTCCATCAAAAAATAGATGATAGTTTTCTCTTAAAAACACAGCGACTTCAACTTCTTTGTAGGTTACCTCTTTTTTCACTTGAAAATAAGTTGATTTTGATCCATCATATTTCAGATCACCTAAACCTGCTTTTAAGTCACTTTTTGCTTTATTCATGCTTTCAATGAATGAATCTTGCGCACTCGCTGTTGAACTTAATAAAAATAAGACTGATAAAATTAAAATAATAGACTTCATAATAATGTTTTAAGAAATAATTAGTGCACGAATCGAATGAATTTTCTCTTTTATAATTTCAATATCTTCATCTGAAAGTTTAGGCATTCCTTCTGCATTCTTTACAGATTTCAGGCTCTTGTATGTACTTTGAAGGTCTATCAATGCATCGAGCACACTTTGTAAGTCTTCATCACGGTCATCATAAGCTTGGATTCCTTTAATTGTATTATTAAGTAAAGTCATGTGATCTACAATTTTATAACCTACAACATCACTACCCTTTTCTTCAAAATCAAACGATGCGAGATACATTCCTTCTATCCAAGCTCCTGCAAACTGAATTACAGACAAATAACGCAACTGATTATTTTGCAAGTATTCTTGAGATTTTTCGTGAACATCAATAAGTAGATCTTCCATCTTGTCACGACTGGCAATGTTCTTTTCCACCCTTATAGCCAATTCATCTTCAGTGAAAATTCTTCCCATTCCAATTTTATCGGCCAATTCTTTAAGTGCTTCAAAATATTTCATCGATTTCTGAGGCTGATCATTCATGATATTGTACACTAAATCTGTACTATATACACCAAAATTTAGTATCTCTTTACCTTCAGTCTTGTAATTATCAACATTTGAAAGCGGATTCATTCGACTTGCATCATACGACATTCCCGCTTCTTCAAAAGATGCCGCAAGCGCAAATGGACGTGGTAAAACAAATTCGTAATCATCTGAAGAAAAAACATCCGTAGTATCCATCTCCACGATTCCTGTTTTCTTTTTTTGTTCATCATTATTTGAATCTGATTCACTGTTATTGCAAGAGAATAAAGCTCCACAAAGCAAAACAACGATTAATGATTTAGCGTTTTTTTCCATATTAGTGTACTGTTTTAGTTTTCAAGTGACTAATATACAGAAGATTTTTAAATACAGTGATTATTAGGTGAAAAAGATGAATACACAGTACAGTACGGACGTATTGCAATACGCCCGTACTGTGCTCGGTATATTCCCTACATCAACTCCGGATATTCCTCTGGATCTGCCTCGTGCATAATCTGATAAGCCGCATCAAAAATATCATCAATACTAGGCTTAGAAAAATAATCCCCATCTGTACTGTAAGCTGGACGATGATCTTGAGCGCTTACTGTTACTGGCTCGCTATCCAAAAGATAATATGCTTTTTGTTTTACCAAGATTTGATCTAAGATAAATCCTGATGCTCCGCTTGAAACGTCTTCGTCTACAACAAGTAAACGATTTGTTTTTTCCAATGAAGCTGAAATCACATGGTCAACATCAAATGGAAGTAAAGTTTGTACATCGATTAACTCTACTGAAACACCTGCTTGTTCTAATAACTTCACAGTTTCCTGACACAAGTTAAATGTCGAACCATAACTCACGAGGGTAAGATCAGTTCCTTCTTTCACAATGTCTGGCTGACCAAGTGCTACTTTGAATTCTCCTAAATTTGTTGGAATTGGCTCTTTTGTTCTGTATCCGTTTAATGGTTCAATAACCAATGCTGGTTCATCAGATTCAATGAGTGTATTGTACATTCCAGCGGCTTGCGTCATGTTTCTTGGAACACAAACGTGAATTCCTCGAATCGCGTTGATAATCATTCCCATCGGACTTCCAGAGTGCCATATACCTTCCAGACGATGTCCGCGTGTACGAATGATTAACGGTGCTTTTTGACCGCCTTTTGTCCTGTATTGAAGTGTCGCCAAATCATCAGATAATACTTGAATAGCGTAAAGCAAATAATCCAAATATTGAATTTCAGCGATAGGTCTCAAACCACGCATCGCCATCCCAATTCCTTGACCGATGATTGTATTTTCTCTAATTCCCGTATCTGAAACTCGGAGCTTACCGAATTTCTCCTGCATTCCTTCCATCGATTGGTTTACACCACCAATTTTACCTGTGTCTTCACCAAAAGTGATGATTTCAGGGTGTTTTGAGAAAAGTGCTTCGAAATTATCGCGCAAAATGACACGACCATCTTGTTGAGGAGCATCAGCGTCATACGTTGCAGCAACAGGTTCAATATTTAGTGCTGCATATTTAGAAGCGGAATGCAAATGTGAACTGTAACGTTCAAAGTTTTCTTGTCTCGTTGTTTTAAACCAGTTGATCAAAGCTTTTCTCGCTTGAGAATCTTCTCCTCTCACCAAACGAATCACGTTTCGAACAGTGTTGAAAATATCTTTTCTAATCGGCTCAAAAGCGTTCTCTAATTTTTCTATGTCTTTTTCAATAAATGACTTGTTGGGACTTTCTGTCGCTACATTTTTCATTAACTGAATAGAAGTCGCTAAATCATTTTTAATACCAGCAGTGAATGCTTGCCAAGCAGCTCTTTTTTGTTCGCGAACTGTTTTTTTTGCAGCTTCTTCGATTGCTTCTAACTCTTCTGTCGTAGCGATTTTCTCACCGTTTTCTCCTTCGAAAGAAAGAATGAAATCTTTGAATTTCGTATTGCAATCAAAGTCTTTTTCCCACTGCATCCTTTCTGGAGATTTATATCTCTCGTGAGAGCCAGAAGTGGAGTGTCCTTGCGGCTGATTTACTTCTTCCACGTGAACAAGCACAGGAATATGTTCTTCTCTTGCGAGTTTTACTGCTTTTTCATACGTAGCGCAAAGGTGAGGATAATCCCACCCTTTGGTCTTGAAAATTTCGAATCCTGGCATTTCGTCTGTTCTTTGGAAACCAGCCAATGCTTCAGAAATACTTTGTTTTATCGTTTGATATTTTTTCGAAACTGAAATTCCATAACCATCATCCCAAACAGACATTACCATCGGAACCTGCAATACACCTGCTGCGTTCATCGTTTCCCAAAAAGGACCTTCTGACGTTGATGCATCACCAATTGTTCCAAATGCGACTTCATTTCCTTTGTTGGAGAATTTATTGAATTTCTCGATAGAATGCAAGTCGGTATGTTCACGATATACTTTTGAAGCTTGCGCTAATCCTAAAAGTCGCGCCATTTGTCCAGCCGTTGGTGAAATATCAGCTGAACTATTTTTTTGTTTTGTTAAATCTTTCCATTCTCCATTCTCGTCTATGCTTCGTGTAGCGTAGTGTCCACCCATTTGGCGACCACCAGAAGCGGGCTCTTGTTCAAGATCCGTGTGCGCGTACAAAGCAGCAAAATATTGTTGTACGTTCAATTGTCCAATAGACATCATGATTGTTTGATCACGGTAATAACCCGATCTAAAATCACCGTCTTTGAATTGCTTAGCAAGCGCAATTTGAGCGATTTCTTTCCCATCGCCGAAAATTCCAAATTTCGCTTTTCCTGTAAGTACTTCACGTCTTCCCAAGAGCGAAGCCTCCCTTGAAACGCAAGCGAGCTCATAATCAGCAATAATTTCTTTTTTGAAATTTTCGAAATCTATTTTGTTATCTTCTTGTACGACTGTTTCTTTTGACATGAATGGAAAATTTTGTGGTGCAAAAATACGAAATTTAAGTGGATTTTCCGAGTAAAATGAGTATTGATATTTTGGAGAGCATATGATATGAGTTAGAAAATCATTTCATATATTGCATAGACAATTATTAAATATTATGGTAGTAGAAAATCTAGAACACCTCAAACTATTGGCTAATGATAAAAATGGTGATTTCCAAGACTTTTATATAGTTGTAGCGAATGGATTAGCTAGAAGCAGTAAAAGAATATTATATCATGCAGAATTTGATATGTTTTCATTAATCAACGAAATTGACGAATCATTTCAGGAGTTTAATTCTTCAGAAATAGAAGAGAAAACTAACCTTTTGACGGCTATTGAATCAAAATCTCTTTTTAAGAGTTGAAAATTTTAGTTTTTGATAAAGGTATTGGAGTTAACCATTAATTTTTTTTTGTAGAGTTTATTTTAGAAGTAAATAAACTAACGTTGAAATCAAAGGGATTAACAATATGCTTGGACAACCAGTGTTATCAACTTTTTTTTGGCTTTTATTTTTCTGAGACACCTTTTCTTTTGGTTGTTTAGAAAATTGTTGCTTGTACTTTTGAAGTTCTTCTCGAAGCGTTTTTACGTGTCCATGAGGTTTGTCATTATATGCAAATCGCTCTTCTATAGGATCAAATCCGTACTTAGAGTATGTTTTTCCGTCAATGGCTGCATATATATTCCACCAGTCCTCAACTTCATCTCTATTAATGTACACCGGAAGTTCGAGTGATGAGATAGTGATTTTATCAAGGTGTGTTTTTACTGAATATTTATTTTGAATTAATCCTTTTTGTATTATTGTTAATCCCGTTAAACCAAATGATTTCTCATAATCATCCATAAGGTGTTTACAAAACCTTCGAATATCTCCTGCTTTGTAATCTGATCTCGTCGAATTTATAAATTCATCACATGTACATGTCTGCTTAAAAAGATTAACTGAATATACTCGATCAGAGCTTAAAGAAAAGCTATTAACTTCTACTTCATGGTCAAAATTACTAAGTGGCTTAGCAACTCTAAACTCTTTATTAATTGATGGATCGAAAATTAAATCACAGCCTTGAAGAGAGTATTCTTGAATTGAAAATATCTTTTTAAATGCTTCTGGTGTTATTGTAACAGTTCCGTATTCTTTTGCTTTATTAAGTCTTTCCTGTTTTTCATTTTCATAACAGAAAAAAGTTAGTGCACTAGATATTCTTGAATTGATTTTTAATCCCGATTTTGTTGCTAATCGATGAAATTCGGATAGTTTGTCAGATTCCATTTCTGAAAACAGAACTGAAGAGACACCGTAATTCTTTTTATGATGAAATCGAAAATAAGTGATAGCTTGATCTAATCCTAATTCTTCGATTTCAGAATCAGTTAGACCTAGTTCAATAAGTTTGTTTTTAATTTTCATATTTTGAATTTTTACAATTATATGTTCAGATAGATCTTATTATTACTTCATTGACTATTTACATGTCGTTAAAAAAATACAGTGTATAGTCTTTACCAGCGCCACATTTTATCTGTTGAAATTAGATGACTATTAGCATCCCCAAACCCATCTATATCTGGAAAGAGAGTACCAAGTCTCAAGTCAAAAGACCTTTCCAAAATGTTTGCTATTTCGCTTTTTAATTCCTTCTTTATAGATATAAAAATGTTAGCATCTTTATTTTCATGTAACTTTAAACTTCCTGTTTTTTCAAATGATAAAGAACTATATACAAATTGAGAGTGCTGTGCTGCTATTCTTGGTGTAATTACAGGTGGTTCAAAAGTGTAGGGGTGTTCAGTATTATCAACTTTTTTCAATTCAAAAGGATAGTCATAATTCTGCGAAGTTGATTCGTGTCCCCCTAAATAATCGGAGTTTAACCCAATCAGAATTCCATTTAGATTCAAATTTTCTGAAACAGCGAACCATAAAGCGATGAAAGAGTTTCTTGAGAAATCAATTAGTCTGGTTGCTGCTCCGTGGTGTTGAAGCTTAGCCAGTAACTCTAAATCGCTTAAATTCCATGTGTTTTGCCTTCTAAATCCTCTATGTGTAGCTTGTTTCATTAAAGATTGTTCGTACCAAACTAAATCAAAATCATTAATTTTATCTTTTTTTATCTTCAATCTTCTATATGCAGAATGGTCAACTCTCCAACCGATGTTAATTTGACCACGCCACATATGAACGTTGCTATTGGGTTCCTTATATAAGGTTAATATTTCGATAAGTTCCCCGAAACTTTCAGGCTCTGGAATTAAGCCAAATAATTCACTTTTATATTCTTTCATTTTTTTTGTAATCTTTAAATAGAAGTGAATTAAGTTTTTGTTTTAAAATATTGATTTCAGTACTGTCTTTCATTCTTTTATCATTTGAACTCAAATATAATAATTAACTTTTTCCTATGATGTTAAGCTATTGATCTAGTCATCTCTTACCCAATAGTAATATTCAAATGCTTCCCTAAACCAATCTCTATTAATTTATGATAAGTAGAAATTTGGATATCACTTAAACCTCTTTCAATCCGAGAAATATAACTTTTCTTAGTTCCTGTTCTTTGGGCTAATTCTTCTTGTGTGAGTTTAGCTTCTTTTCTTGCCTCTTTTAACATTACGCCTAGTCGGAAAGCAAGTGACTCTGCATCATACAAATCACGTTTTGGCGTTCCTTTTGGACCATAATTCTCATCAAGAAGTTGGCTTAATGTTTTAGTTTTCATAGTCTTTTAATTTTCAAAAAAAAAAAAAACAAAGTTAACTAATTTAGAATACTCCATTAAAAACTAGTTTTTAAAATACTTTAACAACCAGGGCAAACGCATTTAAAATATAAATCTCGAAAAGAACACATTTTGTCACGA
>JBBEBO010000106.1:0-18006 GCA_040882265.1 Brumimicrobium sp.
CGTCCCTACTTGATATAAGAATTCACGTCAAATTGAGATACTAAGATTCCTCACTTGCGTTCGGAATGACTCTGTAAATACGGGGTTAAGCGAGCAAATGTATGGGCAACTAGTTGCCCATACATTTGCTCGAAAAACGATTAAACTAACGTCATTCCGAACGCGAGTGAGGAATCTTATTGAGTGTGTTAGAGCTAAGCTAGTTAAGCGTTGATTATCAATCAGATAATAAAATGCGTCATTGGTAGCATCGCGAGAGGTCTTGTTTCGTTTATCCGGACACTAATATTTGTTAATTAAACATTGAGTTAACAGTAAAGAACTCTATCATAGTTTATATTTGTAAAAAAAAAGAATGAAAAAATTATTTTTGATTGGTTTAGTTTTATTGACAACAATTCTTTTTAGTAACAGCGCGAATGCATGGGGTATGCTTGGACACCGAGTAGTAGGAGAAGTTGCATCTAAACACTTGTCACGAAAGGCAGACAGAAATATCAAAAAAATACTTGGTCATCAAACATTAGCAGAAGTGAGTAATTGGATGGACGATATCAAGTCAGACCACGCTTATGATTCGCTAAAACCTTGGCATTACACAACAATTCCAGATGGGATGAAGTATAAAGATACTGATCCAAACCCTGAGGGAGATGTGATTTATGGAATTAATTTTTTGGTAGAAAAACTGAAATCAGGTCTACTCACAAAAGAGCTAGAATGTGAATATTTAAAACTGTTAGTTCATTTAGTGGGAGATATTCATCAGCCTTTACATGTTGGAAACGGTGAAGACCGTGGAGGTAATGATGTGAAAGTCGAGTGGTTTTGGGAACCGTCAAATATTCACCGTGTTTGGGATAGTGGAATGATACAAAGCAAGCGATATAGCTATACAGAATTGACTAAAATTATAAATCACCCGTCTAAAGAAGAGGTGAAAGAATTACAATCAACTTCTGTTGTTGATTGGGCGCATGAAGCCATGACTTTTAGAGATGGAATATATGATTTGCCAGAAGACAAGGAAATTAATTATGAATACCGTTACAAACATTGGGACACAATGAAAAGTCAACTTATGAAAGGAGGTGTTAGGCTAGCAGGCTTGTTGAACGAAATTTATGGTTAATCAAGAATACCTAGACTGTATTGAATTTCAATTAGAGCATGTTGATTTTTAGCTAGTGCTTCAAAATAGTCTATTTGAGCGTTTATAAATCTTACTTCACGTGAATTCACTAGAAAAAGAGAACTCTCCCCATTCATGAATTTCTGCTGTTCTCCTTCTAATAATTTTCTTACATTATTGACGGTTTGTGAATAGATTTCCAATTGACTTTGAGTTGTTCTCCAAGTATTCACCGCTGCATTAACTCCGAATTTTACTTGAGCTTCTAAATTATCTAAACCAAGTTTTTGATCTTGAATCATTAATTTGGTTCTGTTTAATTCACCGCGACTTTTTCTTAAAAATAGTGGCATTGCAAATGTCAATCCCCACCTATAATTATTAACCGAATATCCTTCAAATACGTTTCCATTAACAGGTTGGTTTAAGGCATTATATTTTAAATCAAGTGTTGGTTTTAATTTCTCAGCATCCCATCGTTTTTGGATTTCTAGTTGATCGATATCAAGTTGTGCTTTTTGTAGTCTTGGATGATATTGAATTAATGAATCTACATGCTCCACTTGCGAAATAGTTGAGATTTTATTCAATACTTCTTCTTGAGAAGGAGGAGTAACTTTATCAGAAATTTCCAGTGGAACTTCATTTTCATCCCAAATATATACTGAAAGAGCTTCAGTCATGTTTTTATAATCGAGCTCTGCTTGCTGGTATGAAACTTGTCTGTTTTGTAATTGAATAAGCGCTTCAAGTGTATCTATGTCTGGAACGTCACCAACCAAAGCGCTTTCTCTTACTCCTTCAAGTCTAATTTCAGCTAATTCTACTGCTTCATCATAGACGTTTACTTTTTGAGCTGTGGCATACCATTTCCAATACGTTTTGGAAGCATTAAGTAGAAGTTCGTTGATAAGAATTCTACGTTCTTCTTCAGTAATTTTAGTATAAATTTTTGCTTTTTTTAGTTGAGCTCTTCTTTCATCGATAAACAAACCTTGACCAACTGAAACGGAAATTCCACCATAAACTAAACCGTTCTCAGGAGTTGATCTTTCTGGATTAACAAAATTTCCGTTTCCTTGCTCAAAACCGGAATATAACTCAATACCATACCAAGTAGGGACTTTTAAACCTGCATCAATTAAACTGTAATATTGATTATCATTAAAATATTTTTGTCCTATATTACTGTAAGCTTTTGGATCAAAACCACCTTTAGATTTTAGTAGTTCTGCTTCACCAAATGCATTGCGTAAATCTGCTTTTTTAGCAAGCGGATGATTTTTCTTAACAATAGTCATAAAATCATCAAAGCCCATTTTTTGAAGACTATCTTGTGACCTCACTTCAGCAGTCTGAAGGAAAAGAAAACTAAACAATATGTATATTAATCGATTCACTTCTAGTTATTTTATTTCAGAATCATCTGCTTTTACTGTATTATTTCCAGTATAATAATCTGGAGGGAAACCATTAAATTGTCGCCATAATTCATACCAAACAGGGACATCTTTCAGCAACAACATACTATTAGCACCACCGCCAACACGTAATGCTTCTGGCCAGTCATAGTCATTTTCATCTGGTTTGACTAAAACCCTATACATACCTTGAGCATTAGCGAAATTATCAATAGCGAAAACAGTTCCACCATAAGTACCATAACTTGTATTCGGCCAACCTGAAAATACTATCGCAGGCCAACCGTCAAACTGTATTCTTACATGTTGCCCCTTTTTCACTAATGGTAGATCTATTGGACGAACATACATTTCAACTGCGAGTTGATAGTTTGAAGGCATTATACTTACAATTTTTTGTCCTTCTTTAATTAACTCTCCGATTCCTCGTGAAACTGCCTGAGTAATGTATCCATTTTGTGGGGCTGTTACATAGTACATTCCTTGTCGAACAGAATAGTTCGTGAATTCATTTTGTAATTTAGCTGCTTGACCCTGAGCATCAAGCTGGTTTGATTCTGCTGTATACATTTCAGCGTTTGCTTTTGCTATGGTTGTTTGGTAATCACTTTTAATCGTAGAAAGCTCAATTTCACTATTAATTAGTTCGTTTTTACTTGACAAAAGTTTGTTTTCAGCTGAGACTTTTTGAGAAAGTGCTTGTTGATATTTTAGGTTTCTATTTTCAAAGTCTGTTTTTGATTTTAATCCTTTGTTATAGAGTCCTTCAATTCGATCCAATTGTTGCTTAGCAATCTCTTGATTAACTTTAAAAGACTCATAATCAATACTGTCGCTTATTACTTTTAATTTTGCTTGTTCTAACTTGTTTTGCGCCTGTTCAAGTCTTAAACTAAGCATCTTTTCAAGCGCAGAAATTTGACTGTTTAGAGCATTTACTTTTGATTTATAGGCTAATACAGTATTCTCCTTTGCGTCAACCTGTTGTTTTGTTCTCGTCAAAAGATTCGGGTCAAAGTAATTACTTTGTACTTCAGAAATTTTTAGAATAGTATCACCTTTTTCAACAAAATCACCTTCTTGAATATACCAGTTTTCAATTCTACCAGGAATAATTGAATGCAACATTTGTGGACGGTGCTCTGGATTTAAAGTATTCACATTCCCTCTTGCCCTAACATTTTGAGTCCAAGGAACAAATAGGAAAATCACAAATATTATCAACAATGATAGAAGGATTCTTGGTAAAATTTTATGCGTAATTCTACCTTCGGCAGTTTTCATTGCAGAATATTTCTCTCTAACCACTCTGTCGCTTACTGTATTTGGTGAAATATTTAGCATTTATAGTTTGTTTAATTCGCTTTTAAGTTCGTTATAGTTGCCTTGCATTTTTATTCTCCCCTCTTCCATTAGTATTATTAGGTCACTTTTTTTAGCTAATTCAATATCTTTGGTTGCAGCAATAACTGTACATTGATTCTCTTTATCGAAAATAAAATTCATTATAGTTTCCTTATCATTAAAATTTAAATGCTCTAGCGAGTATTCAAGTAATAACATTTTTGGCTTATCGACTATATTTCTAGCAATCAGTAGTTTTTGCACTACACTTTTAGGTAACGACCTTCCATTTGGTAAAATCATGGTATCGTAACCATTAGGCAGTTTTTGAATAAAATCTGTTAAACCAACTTTTTCTATTGCCCATTGAACATTTGCAAAATCAGCTTTAGATCTACCAATTGTTATGTTTTCGAGTATACTTCCATAAAATAAATCTTCTTGATTAAGATTAGCCCCAATAATATTTCTAAGTGATTCTAACTTCAAGTTACCCAAGGGAAGGTTGTTGTATGATATCGTTCCAGTTTTTAATTCATAAAGTCCTGCAATCAGATGAAGAAGTGTACTTTTTCCTGATCCGCTTTTTCCTGTTATCACAACTTTTTGATTTTCTTTAATTGCTAGTGAGATATCATTTAAAGTAGTGTATTTGCTTCCAGGATAACTAAATGAAACATTATTTAAATTTAAAGAAAGTCCATTTACAATGTTTTCTTCTTTAAATTCTATACCCTGATATTTTTCAAGTTCAAGATCAGATACTTGTGCTACTTTTTCAATGGCAGTCAGAACATCGTAAATAATTTCAAGGTTTCTAATCAATTTTTCTACTGAATTGATGATTAAAACGATAATAATTTCAGCTGCAACAAACTGACCAATATTCATTTCTTGTTCCATCACTAGAACACCTCCTATTGCAAGTAATCCAGTTGCTACTAAAACCTTGAATAATACAAGTAATCCGTATTGAGTTACTAATACTTTAAAATGTTTTTCTCTAGCCTCAAGATAATGATCTGCATGAATATTTGTGCGATTCAAGCTATGATTAGTTTCTCCAGCTAGTTTAAAACTGATACTTGTTCTTGCAGTTTCTTCAAGCCAATGAGCAAGACGATACTTGTGTTTTGACTCTTCTAAACTTGTCTCCAGTCCTTTTCTACTTGTAAACCTGAAAATCAAGAAAATAAGAAGCAAAAGGAGTACGCTAAAAATAATGAAAAATGGATGGTAAAGTGAGAGTAATAATAGCCCTAAAACCACTTGAATTCCTGCAGTAGAAATCGTAATTAATATTTTAGTTAATCCTTTCTGAATTGTCATTACATCAAAAAAACGATTGATCAGTTCAGGAGCATAAAACTTAAATATTTGTTCAAGTTTTATGCGTGGTATTCTATAGGCAAATTCAAATGCAGCCCTTGTAAATATTCTTTGCTGAATATTTTCCGTTAAACGCAATTGTAAAATTTGTAAAACACCACTGAAAGCAATACCTAACACAACAATTAACACCAAAACGATCCAAGCTGAACTCACCCGCCCTCCCTGAATTAGGTTTACAATTGCCTGAATTCCCAGGGGAAGTGAAAGACCTATTAAACCAACGAAAAATGAATAATAATAGATATTCCTAATTTCCTTGGCATCGGCTTTGATTAGCCTCCAAAATCGATTCGTGACTGATAATTTTTTCGCCATTTTATTTAGACCCTTTGATTGTTTTAAAAGCTAAATCAGTATAAAAGTTTTTGATGTAGTCTTTTTCATTAGATTGATTCGTAAGTCCAGGTAAATGATCGCCAAAAAACCTTTGCAAGTGCGCTCCTTCAATAATTGTTGAGACGAGCATGTTTGGGAACTTAAACGTTGGATTTATTTCTTTAATGACTTTACTTACTCGTTTTACAATTAATTTGTAAAATTTAAATGCACCTTTTGAATTTTCTTCATCTACATGTTTATTTAAAAATGTTTTAGCGGATTCTGAATAAATGATTTGTTGTAATTTGACTTCATTTATATGAGAAAAAGTACTGTCTTCATTTAGTTTTTCAGTTAATGTTCCTATTGCTATTTCTAATTTCAATTCAGCATCTTCGATGTTTGCAATAGAAAGAATTAGTTTTGATTCCATCCAACCCCAATACCAAGCTGTAAGGTAAAGTAAGATCTTATTTTTATTCTCAAAATACCTATATATTGATGCTTCAGTTGATTGAATGTGTTCTGCAAGTTTTTTAAAGTTGAATGAATCAAAACCAATTTCATCGATTAATTCTATACTACCTTGAATGATTTTTTTTCCTAAAACACTCGTTTCTGGGTCTTTTAGGTAAATAAAATCATTTATATTGATTCTAATATTTGATAGAAAATCTTCCATTAATAATATTTTGCATGCAAATATAATAGTATTACTATTATTTAAATGTTAAATACTATTAAAAATAGTAACATACCTCTTAAACACTCGGGATTTAAAATTGTTTTTAAAATAAGGTAATCTGTTTTTAACAGAAAAATATACTAATAACTACTCTTGATTACGCTTTCGTATACTAAAAACCCATTTTTCAGTAGGGTGAGGTTGTAAGCTAAATTCTAATATTTTTTTATTCCCAATGTTGGTCAACCAAACAGAGTAGTTATTGAATTTACTTTTGTCGCATTTTTTTAATCTATCTGATTTGATAAACTCATTAAGATTAGTTTTCTCGGTGGAAGTGAAAATAATTGCATTTGGATCAATATTGTTTCCGGGCAAATGTGCTTTTACATTATCTAAATGATTTGCAATTTTGAATATCAATTCATCAGAGCACGGAATATTGGTCTCTTTCCATTTTGTGCTCCAATTAAACAATGAATCAATCGCATTGGTTACATCAAATTCTTTCGCTTTTTTTTCTGTTTCTTTTGTTTCACAAGAAAAAATAGCTGTACAGCTAAGAATAAACAACATCACCTTCATCAACCAATGCATCACCTCTCATTTTTAAAAATAATTGAATTAAAGCCACGACATCTTTTTCGCAATAAACTTTAATTCTCTCTAAATCATTTTCTTCAAAATAAACCCGTGCCACATCAGCGCCTGAAATATCATCTTTTGGAGTTGGAATTTTAAAGATATGACACAACAAAGGTAAGGAAGTAAAGTGTTTATAGTCTCCAAATTTCCATAATTCTAAAGTATCTAAGTGATTTACTTCCCAAGGTTTCTTACCAGCAATATCCAAAGGTGTAGGTAATTTTAGCCCATGAATAAGCATTCTTCTTGCGATGTAGGGAAAATCAAATTCCTTTGCATTATGTCCGCACAGTAGATGATATGGAGAATTAAAATACGATTCTAGAAGCTCTGAGAATTGTTTGAGAAGCGTTTCTTCATCCTCGTGATAAAAAGACTTCATGCGAATTTCCTTTCCCGTTGTTGTCGATCGCACAAAACCACATGAGATACAAACAATTTTACCGAATTCTGCAAGTATACCAGCGCGTTCATTATATATATCTGTTACTTCTTTTCCGTCTTTTTGTTGAAAGCGTGTTTTATGTTCAAATAATTGAGCGGTCGTTTCGTCTAAGTCGCCAAAATTATATGTTTGAGGAACAGTTTCTATGTCCAAAAATAAAACTTTTTCTAATTGTACTTTTTCTAACATAATGGATTGATTTTTTACTAAGATATGATTTATTCAGGTTTTTTTATTTAAAGTTTCTCAAAAAATTGTAATTTTAATAGTGTAACCTATAAAATCTAAATTATGACAACCAAGGAATTAGGTGATTTCGGTGAAGGATTAGCCCTTCAGTTTTTGCGTAAAAAAGGATTCAAAATAATCGATACAAATTTCAGGTTTGGTAGAAATGAAGTGGATATAATTTGTAAAGACGGTGATGAAATGGTCTTTGTAGAAGTTAAAACTCGCCAAACAGCAGAAATTGGTCCACCGTGGAAAGCGGTGACAAGAACTAAGCAAAGGCAGATTATTAAATGTGCTAATCATTATTTAATTACTCAAGATATAGATATTGAAAGTCGATTTGATATAATTTCAATTGTACATAATTCTTACGGAACTCGAATTGAACATATTGACAGTGCTTTTTATCCTCGACTTTAGTATGTTTAGACAATTAATAACATTCTTTAGTAAGCTCTGTTTAAAATGTTAATGATAAATCACTCTGCTTTATTTATCTTTGCAGCTTAATTGATTAAGAAAATGAAAGTTAATAAAGGAAAGAGCGAGGGCGGAAGTGAAAAAGGAAAGAAGTTTGAAGGAAAAAGCACTCAGCGTTCTGGTAAAAATAAACCTAGAAATACAGGCGGTAAGACTAGAGGAGGGAATCCGAACTACAAAGGGTTTAAACAAAAAAAAGGTGAACCTTTACCAAAATTTGGTGATGAAATTCGTTTGAACAAGTTTTTATCAAATGCTGGAATTTGCTCAAGAAGAGAGGCTGACACGCTTATTTCTACAGGTGTGGTGTCAGTGAATGGAGAGATAGTAACAGAAATGGGTTACAAGGTGAAACCTACCGATACCGTTAAATATGATGGTATTTCCATCAATCCAGAGAAGAAACGATATGTATTATTAAATAAACCTAAAGAGTTTGTGGTTTCAATGGATGATCCTTGGGGTCGAAAAACGGTGATGAGCTTGGTTATGAAAGCTTGTAAAGAACGTGTTTACCCTGTTGGAAGGATGGATAGAGATACGACGGGTCTATTGTTGTTTACAAACGATAGTGATATGGAAAAAAAATTAACTCACCCTAAGTACAAAGCATCCAAAATTTATCATGTAACACTTGACAAAAATGTTGAGGCTGATGATTTAGCAAAATTAACTACTGGTCTGTATGTTGATGATGCGATGTTTAGTGCAAAAGATGCAAGTTTTATTAAAGGAAAAACAGCTAGAGAGGTTGGTGTAGAAATACAGTCAAATAAAAATAACATAGTGAAATTGATGTTTGGAAAATTAGGTTATGAAGTTGTGAAGCTAGATTGTGTTCAAGTAGCAGGTTTAACAAAAAAAGACTTACCTCGAGGTGAATATCGACACCTTACTGAAAAAGAAGTAGCATTTTTAAAAATGAATTAAGATGAAAAAAATATCTATTGTTTTATTTCTTAGTTTCTCTATCCTTTTTGTAGGTTGTCAAGTTGATTCGGGAAAGAAATCAAATTCTAGTTCAGATCTGAGCGGTTATTTTTTTCCAACGGATAGTCTGAAACCATATATCTATGTTTTTCAAGAAGAATCTAACCCAATGGATGAAAAAATGTTTAGAATTTATAGATTGGAAAACAATAATGATACAAGCCTAGTGATAGAAAGGTTTAATGCTAATTTTAGAATAACAGAAGGCTTTACCCATGATTTAAACGATAGTTTAAATATTACAGACTATATGATTGTAGACAAGGATGGCATCAAAAGAAAAGCAAATGTTTTAGCAAATCAATCATTCCCTCTTAGCGAAGATCACGTTGCATATTTTGCAGCTGATTTTCCTTCCCATATTGATTCAATTCCTATGATTTATGAATCTAAGAGACATATCATCAAACAGGATTTTAAAGTAAAATTGTTTGGAAAGAATGTCGAGGCTATAAAAGTTGCTGATAGTATTAAAATTCATATCGTAAATCCTAAAACGAAAGGGAGTAAAACTGAAAGAGCCGTAACAACTAGAGTTTACGCTAAAGGTTATGGTCTTGTAGAATGGGGTAGTGAAAAACTAAATATAAGTTATAAACTAACTCGCATATTGACAGATGAATGGTGGTCGGAGTTTGCTCAAGGACCACAAGTTAAGTTCTGATTTGATCTAGGCATAAAATTTGTAAGAAGAAACTGAATAACATTTGATCATGAGCTATTTAATTACTTATATTTTATCTATTGTACTTACAGTATCTTCTATATTATCTATTCCGTTTAGTGAGTTGGAAACAGCCTTTTCAAAAGGCGATGCGGAAAAAGTGATGTCATACGGAAAGTCTAAAGTTTTAATTTCTATAAACAACAAAGAAGGTGTTTATAGTCAGTCGCAAGGCACACAAGTGCTTAAAAGTTTTTTTAAAGACTATCCTCCAAAATCATTTAATTTTGATTTTAAAGGAAAGGAAGATGGCTCAAACTCATTTGCTATAGGAAATTATAAGTCTAGTGTCGGTTTTCGAGTAAGCGTTAAGTTTAAAAAAGATGGTAAGGATTATCTGGTAGAATCTATAACGATAGGTAAGAATTGATTTTATGGTGATTAAGCTAATCTATGTGGGTAAGACTGGAAAAACTTTTTTGATTGAAGGAGAGAAAGAATATACCAAAAGATTAAAGCGATATATCAAGTTTGACGTCATCGAAATACCTGATGTTAAAAACGCAAAAAAGCTCACAATTCAAGAAGTTAAATCGAAAGAAAAAGAAGCGATTTTACCTAAAATTAAAGAAAGTGAACGAGTGTTTTTACTTGATGAAAAAGGCAAGGAGTTTACTTCAGTTGGTTTTTCTAAATTTTTACAAAAACAATTTAATTCAGGAGGTCAAGGTATTACGTTTGTAATTGGTGGTCCTTATGGATTTTCTGAAGAGCTATATCAGCGAGCAAATGGAAAAGTGTCCTTAAGTCAATTAACATTTTCTCACCAGATGGTACGCATGTTTTTCATTGAGCAACTGTACAGATCTATGACAATTTTAAAAGGTGAACCTTATCATCATATTTGATTTAGTTCTACTAACAAATAAAAATCTAAAGGATTGATTCAGTTTGTGGTGATAAAATCAATATCTATAATAAGGGATACTGTCGATCATAATTTGCCATTCACCATTACTATTTACGTGTGGTTCTTCGTCTATTCTATATATCTGTTGAACGGAATTCCCGACTTGTAGGCCCTTACTTGCTTTGTTGTATTTAGCTTTTCCAGATTGAAAATAGAGACAATCGGTAAATTCACTGTCTTTCTTACATGCTAAACCAAAACCGCTATCTTTTCCATCAATTTTAAGGTAGTTTCTTATCGTATCACCTGCTGAAGCAGAGTAATATTTATCACTCTTCCAAGATCCCTTAAAATCTTCATTGTATTTTTCTATATCTTGAACACTACAAGAGAAAAGAAGCAAAATGAAAAAGACGTACCAACTGTTTTTTAATGCGAAATTCATTTGATTTTTATTTACCACATATTCAATAAACTACTTACAATTTAGAACTCTATCAAAGTTACAAAAAAAATAAATCAAAAAAAAAGCTATCCCGAATTCTCGGGATAGCCTTTTGTTAAATATCAAAAAAACGTTGAAATTAAGCCTCAGTCTTTTCCTCAAAAGGAACAACTGAAACAAACGAACGATTGTTTTTCTTTTTTCTAAATTCTACTACACCGTCATTAAGTGCATATAAAGTATGGTCTTTCCCAATTCCAACATTTAGGCCTGGGTGGTGTTGTGTTCCTCTTTGACGAACGATGATGTTTCCTGCTATTGCAGCTTGTCCACCAAAAATTTTAACACCGAGGCGTTTACTTTCTGACTCACGACCGTTTTTCGAACTACCGACTCCTTTTTTATGTGCCATCTTATTTAATTTTTTTAATACTGTCCAAGAACAATATTATGATTAACCTTTAATTCCTGTAATAGATAACTCAGTATAAAACTGACGATGTCCATTCTTTTTAGCATAACCTTTTCTTCTTTTTTTCTTGAAGATGATTACTTTATCTCCTTTCAGGTGACGTTCTACCTTAGCAGAAACTTTTGCACCTTCTATAGCTGGGGCGCCAACGTTAACTTTACCTTTGTCATCCGTTAAAAGAACGCGGTCGAAGTCAACTTTATCTCCTTCTTTAGCGTCTAAACGGTGAACAAAAACACGTTGATCTTTTTCAACTTTGAATTGTTGCCCTGCTATCTCTACAATTGCGTACATAGCTTATTTTATTTAATTAATTTCAAAAATCGGACTGCAAATGTAATAAATTATTTCTTAGAAAGTAAATCTAAGGCTTTATTTTCTCGTTTTTTTCTAAGCTTAACTAAGGCATTTGCCATAAAAACTCCAATTAAAATAATAAACATAGAAATAATTTGCATCCAACTAATCGTTTCACCATCGATTAAGCCAATAAGAACCGCTACAATAGGAATGAAATAAGTAACACTACTTGCAAAAAGTGCAGTGCTATTATTTATTAAGTGGTTAAAAATTAATACAGCAAGTGCTGTTCCAATTACAGCTAAAATCAAGATGTAGATTAAAGCGCTTGATGCGTGTTGATTATTTTCGATTGTTTGAGGAGTGTCAAAGTAGAAAAACAATATAATTGCTGGAATAAATGAAAATGAAAATGCAACTGAAGTCATTTTAATTGGTTTGATATGCGATAGATTGAAGCGAATCGTATTCACAGCTGTTGCATAAAAGATCGTAGCGAGCACAACAGCCAAAACATGATGCCATGTACCTGAAGTATCTACTGTGTTAACGCCATTTACCAAACCAACGATACCTAGTGTGCCGATTAAAACTCCTAAAATTTGAAGTTTTATCAGCGGTTGTTTAAAAAATATGGCACCAATCAACAATGTGAATATTGGTGTGCAACTATTGAGCATACCCGCATATCCTGATGATATTCCCGTTTCGGCATACGTAAATAAAAAAGCGGGAAGAAAGTTACCTAAAAAAGCAACAGCAATCAAGCTAATCAATATCTTTCCACTTTTTATGATGCGAAAATGTCTTATTCCAATTGGAAGTAATACTGTTGCAGCAAACAACATGCGCATTGAAGCTACTTGATTGTTGGAAAATATTTGATCTCCAGAAATTTTATCAACCATCCCCCTTTTCATAAGCATGAAAGAGCTTCCCCATATTATTGCAAGAAACAATAAAATCCCCCAATTCTTCAGTTCTCTAGACATTTTGCAAATTTACGCTTTGAATTAAAGTTGAAGTGGTAATAATTGTTTTTTTAATAAAAAGTTTTTTTGTAAATTTGAGTCAAAATTTTCTAAAATGAAAAAGTTAGCTTTATTTTCACTTTTCTTTATTCTTCTTCTACAAGGTTGTTCAGAAGATAAGAATGAAGAGAATACGCCAACTGCTGTAGCTACATTTGAAATCGAGGGGATGGTTTGTGAAATGGGTTGCGGGGCTTCAATTAGAAAAGGGCTCTTTGAGACAGGAGCTATTTCAAATGTTGATGTTGATTACAACGAAGAAAATACTTCAAATTCAATTAAGGTTTATTACGATAATGATCTAACAACTCCTGAAAAGATGGAAACAATTATCGAATCTTTAAATGAGAAGCAATTCAAAGCTAAATTCGTTAAATCTCAAAACTTATCAAATAAAGAGAAAGAAAAATTCAAAAAGAAAAGCTCAAATGATAGATCTGCTTCTAAAGGTGTTAATGCCTCTACTCGATCGTTTTCTTTTCCAAACCTTACAGAGTTAATAAACAGTTTAATTCACTAAGCTAAGTAAAACTATTATATTTTATTTTTGCGTTTTTTTTATTTGAATGCCTAACTTGTCGCTATGCAAGTAGTGAACCCATATAATCAAAAAGTTTTAGGGAAAATAGCATTGTTTAACGAGGCGCAAGTTTTAAAATGCATGAGTAAAGCTAATGCAAGTAAACTTGAAATGCGGAATCTGTCTTCAAACGATAAACCGTCAATTCTAAACAGGAATAATAGAAGGCCTAAGAGAGAAAGCTGAAAGTTTTGATTGGTGGCAAAAGAAAAAATTCGTTGTTTTTACCTACGTTTTTAACAAATGTTTCAAAAGGTCAAAAAGTAAGAGATGAAGAAGTCTTTAGTCCTGTAGTTGTAATTGAAGAATTTAACCTGCATTATCAGAAGTAACTGACCAAGTGAATGATAGTCGTTGGGGATTGCAAACTTCAATTTTTATAGACAGTATTGAAAAACGAAAAAAAACCTTCGAATTACTTGATTTAGGAGGATTGATTCATAATAAAATCAACACTATTTCGTATGGATGATATGCCCTACGGTGGAGCCAAAGACTCAGGTTTTGGACATGAGGGCGTTAGGTATGTGATGAAAGATTATTTGGAACCAAAGCTTTTAGTTAGATAGTTTCTATTAGTTTGCGATAACAATTCTTTTTATTGTTTGCTCTTGCTTAGTTCTAAACCTCATCAAATAAATACCGCTTTCATAATTTTGAACATCTATTGAATTGTTTTGCTTTATTTTGTTACTATAAACAATTTTTCCAGTTGTCTCCATCAACGTGATTTCAACTTCCCCCAATGTTTTTGGGAAATCAATATTGATGGTTTCTTGAGCAGGATTTGGATATACTTCGATTAGATGAATACTGTTTTCGGATATATCAGCACACTCATCTATAGTCATAGTAAAAGTTTCAATATCTTGACATTGACTAACGCCAACAGTATATCCTATTGTGTAGGTTCCAGCTGTTGATGATCCGGGTAGGATTAGTCCCGAATTTGGATTCATGACTAAGCCAGTATTAGAACTAAAAACCCCGCCTGAGTCACCAGTTATTTGGGCAGATATAGTATCATGATTTATACACAGTGAGTTTGTGCTATAAGTGAATGAGGCATCTTTTTGTTCAATAATATTTAATTCAAGAGAATCGGTATTTGCACAAAGGGAAGAACTGGTAGTGTAATATACAGTGTGTGTTCCTAACGTTGAATTGGAAGGGTTGATTTCTCCTGTATTCGTCGAAAGGAGGTCAATTCCTGAATCAGCAGAAAATGTTCCTCCTGACAAACCTGTAACTGTTGGTGTCACCAAATTATCTAAAATACATAAATCACTTGAAGGATAAGAAAAATCAGCATTTTCAAGATCAATTATTTCAAGATCAAATGTTTCACTTCCTGCGCACCCATTTATATCTACATTATATTCGACAGTATAATTGCCTACAGCACTTGATTGAGGATCAACTTCTCCAGTTGTAGGGTCAAGGGTAAGTCCTGCTTGAGAAGAAAATATCCCTCCACTGTTTCCTGAGATCGTAGGAGAAATTACTGACTCTTGGTCACAAATTAAAGTATCAGTATATGAAAAATCAGCTGATACATAACACGGCATTTCCATGTCTAAATAAATTGATGGAGTTAGATGTAATCCAAAACCAGCGGAATACCATGTGCCATCAACTGAAATAGGCATATACCATTCATCCTCTTCAGAAGAAGAGATTGTATAGTCATCTTCGGTATAGCCGATATAGTAATCACTATTAAATGAACTAACACAGACTAAATATTTTTGATTATTATTTAAATAATGTCCTTGACCTCCATTAATTTCGGCTTCAACAAATTGATTTTGAAAATCACCTGTATAGTTATAATTATCACTGGAAAGTAGATTGAGATTATTATATGTAGCATTGTCTTTACCTGTAAAATTATCGTTCCATTCCCAAACATCTATATATACAGGTTCACCAGTCAGGTCATAGTTTGGATTAGCACCCGAAAACCCAACCTTATATAATGGAAGACTGTCTGCTGCTTGCTCTTCTATTGTGATACAAGCTGAGAATGAGTTAGCGTTTAAAGGTCTGTAAGTTTCTATGGAAACGGGGTCGCCATTCTCATCAAAAAATGATTTTGAATAATACTTATCATTAACATAAAAATGGCTGGTATCCTGATTGTCATTACTAAATTCATCGGTTGTTGGCATGGAAACGTTATAAGCAATATCATAATACCCAGAGTCATAAGTCGCTTGACTAAAAACCGGGAGTGTAATATACGTTGTATCGGAAGAATTTATGGTTTGTGGAGCAGAGGATTGTGTATAAATAACGTTCCCGTCTCGTAATATTTGTGCTGTTAAGACAACATCCGTTTGATTATTACTACCATAATTGATTACGTTTGCGCTAGGCGTGATTTCAAAGTTGTTCCCATCATTCGCTACAAAAGTTGGCATAGCGAAAGATCTTGCTCTGTTGATGGTTGCCGATGTTATTCCAACATCATCGTTATAATAACCAAATTTATTTCCCATAAAAATAGTTACAGTTATTGCTTGTTCAATTTCATCTTTTATTGATTGACCAGTAGAAGAAGAAACCGAAACAACTGGTATTGTAACTGCCGGTCCATCTGTACCTGCTCCCATTCCAATTGGTCCACCGGGTTGATTGTTTACAATAACAACCCCGATTGCGCCCGCATTTTCTGCATAAAGTGCTTTTGTTCCAAATTCGCATGAGCCTCTGTAAACAATTGCTATATTCCCTGCCACATCACCTGAATTAACGAGGGCATTGCAGCCTAAAGAATCACCAGCTGTTCCATCATCAACGAATACAGCATTTCCAGTAATAGAAATTGTATTTATATCTGCCCCCCATACTGGAGATGTAGGATCAAAATCATATAACCCCGATATATTTGTAGGAGAAACAACATTAAAAATTGCTTGACCGAATAATGAATGGTTTAATAGTAAGAATAGTGTTAAGGCAAGTAGTTTCATGACGAAGTGTTTTAGTTGAGGCTAATTTAATAAATAAAATTGATTATTAAGTATTTAGGATTAAATTAATCAGATTTAAATACTATTTCATCGAACTGATCAATTAAAATTTCACCTTGATGAATATAATTTAGGAGAGTTAAACTGAATTAACCCTCCTAAATTTATGAAATTTATTGTTTGATAATTTTCTTAATGGTATTATTAATTTTTAAATAATAAACTCCCTTTTGAGCATCTAAAAGTTCTAATTGCATTTTTGATGATGTAGTAGCACCTTTTTGAACCAACCTACCTTGAGCGTCTAATATTTGATAATCATTTCCAAGATAGTCACTCTTAACTGTAAATTTGCCGTTTGTTGGATTTGGATATAGACTAAATTCACTGTTTTTTAATTCAGCTAATCCAACAGTTGTTATTGAGGCGCATTCACTTGTGTCGGTACAATTACCTTCAGTTACTATTACTGCATAACTTCCGTTTTCATCAGGTAAAAAAGTTTGATTTGTTGCTTCTTGAATTGGGTTACCTTCACAATTAATCCATTGGTAAGTTACTCCTTGATTGTCATTGTCAGCAACAAGTGAAGGCTCATTAATCGTAACATTTGTGTTTATTCCTGAGATTATTACTTCTTGCGTTTGAGTAGAAGTATTTCCGCTGGCGTCTTCATAAGTCCATGTTATAGTCGTATTAGAAATAATTGGAAGTGTTGCATTATGTGTTCCAGTAGTTGGTCCATCGCAATTATCAGTCGCAGTAGGAGCTGATAAATTAGTTACTTCACATTCTTCTTGTATATCAGGTAATGTTGAGTCATCTGCAGATGGAGCAGTTATGTCTTCAATTACTAGTTCTTGCGTTTGTGTTGAAATATTTCCACTTGCATCTTCATAGATCCATGTGATAGTAGTATTCGATGTGATTGGCAGTGAGAGATTGTGTGTTCCGGTTATAGTTCCATCGCAATTATCTGTTGCAGTTGGAGCATCTAATGAAGTTACTTCGCATTCAGCTTGTATATCTGATAATGATGTGACATCCGCAGATGGAGCAGTAACGTCATCAATTATTATATTTTGAGTTTGGGTTGATGTATTACCACTTATATCTTCATAAGTCCAAGTAACCGTTGTGTTTGAAGTAATTGGAAATGTTGCATTGTGTACTCCATTTACAGTGCCATCGCAGTTATCAGTAGCGGTTGGAGCAGATAAAGCTGTTACTTCGCATTCAGCTTGTATATCTGGCAGAGATGGATCATCCGCAGATGGAGCAGTAACATCATCAATCAATACTTCTTGTGTTTGTGTGGTTGAATTTCCACTAGCATCCTCATAAGTCCAAGTAACAGTAGTGTTCGAAGTAATTGGAAGTGTTGCATTGTGTGCTCCATTTACAGTGCCGTCACAGTTATCAGTAGCGGTTGGAGCAGATAAAGCTGTTACTTCGCATTCAGCTTGTATATCTGGCAGAGATGGATCATCCGCAGATGGAGCAGTAACATCATCAATTATTATATTTTGAGTTTGAGTTGATGTAT
>JBBEBO010000106.1:18106-23704 GCA_040882265.1 Brumimicrobium sp.
GCAGATGGAGCAGTAACATCATCAATTATTATATTTTGAGTTTGAGTTGATGTATTACCACTTATATCTTCATAAGTCCAAGTAACAGTAGTGTTCGAAGTAATTGGAAACGTTGCATTGTGTGTTCCAGTTACAGTACCGTCACAGTTATCAGTAGCGGTTGGAGCAGATAAAGCTGTTACTTCACATTCATCTTGTATGTCTGATAGAGATGTAACATCTGCATTTGGAGCAGTAACATCATCAATTATTATATTTTGAGTTTGAGTTGATGTATTACCACTTATATCTTCATAAGTCCAAGTAACAGTAGTGTTCGAAGTAATTGGAAACGTTGCATTGTGTGTTCCAGTTACAGTACCGTCACAGTTATCAGTAGCGGTTGGAGCAGATAAAGCTGTTACTTCACATTCATCTTGTATGTCTGATAGGGATGTAACATCTGCATATGGAGCAGTAACATCATTAATTACTATATTTTGTGTTTGAGTTGAAGTATTTCCATCTAGATCTTCATAAGTCCAAATAACGGATGTACTTGAAGTTATCGGAAGAGAAGCAGTATGTGTCCCCGTGATTGAACCGTCGCAATTATCTGTTGCAGTTGGCGCAGTCAAGGAGTTAACTTCACACTCACCTGTCACATCAGATAACGTTGTTTGATCAGCAACAGGTGGTTGAGTATCACTAGACCCACCAACAGTTATTTGATCCCAATAACCAGTTCCATTTTCAAAATTATATAAATGTATTTGACTAATTGAGTTCTGTGCATTGTTTCTAAAAGGGAATCCTGTTGTCTGTAGTGTTCCATTAATATAAATATCAAATGTTTTTGCAGTCCAATCAAAATTTCTTAATTCAATAAAGTACCATGTGTTTGGTGTAGCATTATAATCAAAATTTGATGTAGAAACGAATCTAATTTGAGAATCGCTCCCCTTCCAATAATTAAAAAACACACAATTCGTAGGTGTAAGTGAGGCGTCTCCCATAACTGTATAGTTTAGCGAAAGACTTGTCCCACTTGTATACATGTACCAACTAACTTCAGACGGTGTGTCAGCAGCAAAGCTGGTATTAAATCCATTTAGATGATTTGAACTACCACCATATCCCATTAAGCTATATGTGCCTTGAGGCACATTTGTGGTAGAAACATTGTACGATGTTAAGGAGGTGCCAACAGACCATGTAGGGGAGTAAGTTCCCGATTCAAAATCATCGTAAAAATGATTACACTGAGAAAAAAAATTCCCTGTAGTAAATAAAAAGGAGATGGCAAGCAAAGCACTTGATAATCTAAATTTAAGCGTATTCAACTTAAATTGCTCATGAACGAGTAGTAGTAATTTCATTTTTCTATGTATTAATTAGTAGTGAGTGCAAAGTTATGAAATATGTTCATTTATAACAAAGAGATTAAAGGATAATTTTATTAAAATCAGAGTATTATTTTAGACTTCAATTAAATTTAATGTGAGTCTAGAGTTATTTCACTAACTTGTGGTGATTGAAATAAATAAAGACTATGATTATAGAGAAAATAAAGTTATTAAAATTTACAGCACTTATAATACTATTACCGTTTCTTGGATTTACTCAAAAAATTGAGATTATAGATTCTAACGTAGTTCAAGAGTATAAAGACATCAACTTTGAGACATTAAAAACTTCTTCTCATTTGTATGTTATTCAGGATAAATATGAGATGAATGTTCCCATGGATCGAAATGTTCAAGTGGATGTTTACGATAATGATTTGAATAATGTAGGATCATCCCTAGTAGATGACAAAACGTTATCAGGTGAAGAACCAAATATTTTTGAAGGTTTTCATGTGATTGGAGATAAGCTCTATTTATTTAAATCAAATTACAACATGTCTAAGAAGGAGCATGAATTGTTCTATTATCCAATTTCAACAAGTGGTGAAAAGGGTAAAGGATCTATGCTCACTAGCTTTTCTTCTGAAAAGGCAATGAACGCTGGGAATTTTCATTTGAATGTAAGTCCTGACGGTTCTAAGATTGGTGTTTTTATTGAAATGCCTTTTGAGAGAAAAGAAGATGAAAGATGTATCGTTCAAGTTTATGATAAGAATTTTTCTGAATTATGGCAAAAAGACTATGAATTTCCTTATCGAAGTGTTCGTGGCCCCAAAAATGAGTTATTTATTAATAATCAAGGAATTACTTTTGTCGTTAAAACTCCAGATGTAAAAAAACAACTTGATTTTCATACGGTTTTTACATTTTTAGATAATGGAAGTGAAGTAGTAGAAAGTTTATTCGAAATGAGCTCAGACCTTGTAATGTCTACATTTAAATCCAATTTTTCGGAAAATGATGATTTGATTCTGAGTGGGTTCTATTATACTGATAAGAAGTTTGGTGTAAATGTTTCGGCTCCAAATGGATTGTTTTATGTGAAATTGAACAGTGCAGACGGATCGATTGCGGTCCAGAAATCTGAAGAAATGAAAGGAAATTTACAAGATCTTAAGGCCGTTTCTGCTCTTTTAGTAAATGGAGATGAAGTGATTCTAACTGCTGAAAGAATTGTTGAGGATAAAAAAGCACAAAACCCCGGCTCAACCGAAGTAGAGTATGATTTTGAATATAAGAATGAAAGAGTTATGATGTTTTACATTACTTCTGCTGGAGCTATTAAATGGCAGGAAACTGTTAAACGAAATGCGAATTCCATGAATGATGGAGGTAAAACAAACAATACTTTTACATGGATAGGAGACAATGAAATTCACGTTTTATTTAGAGACCATAAATATAAGCACGACGGAACTGATTCAAAAGTGATAGGTCCTAGTAAAGCGAGTATTTATGTTCCAGTAATATTTTCATTCAACATAGAAACAGGTGAAAAATCATCGAATTACATAAAGCATAAGAGAATCGGAGATAAATTCGGTACGTTTAGACTTATTCTAGGAACAGGATATAAGATTGATGCAAACAATTGTTTTATGATTGCTGCAGAAAATGATAGCAGAAGAAAGTTGGTGAGCACTAAAGTTTCTTTGTGATTTAAGATAACGGAAATAAGGTTTTTTAATTGAACAAAAGCCCCACTTTTAAGCCAACAGAATAGAGGTTTTCATTAATAGGGTCTTTGACAATAGACATTAATCCATATCTAAAAAGTGGTTCAACTCTTACAGTTATGTGTTTTTTTACTTCGTAGTTTACACCCGCACTTAGAACTAAAGAAACAACTAATGGATTATATATCCTACCTTTATCAGTGCTGGATTCATCAGTTATTGAGCCGTCAGGATAAGTATTCACTGTTCTGAATTCTGAAGTTTGAAAGTAGTTCATAATTCCCCCTAAACTGATAAAAGTATTCATTTTGGTTTCTTTGAATTTATAAATGACCTTAATCGGAAAGTCTATGTAGTTGTAATAGAAAAAACTTTGTGTTCCATTTTCATTGCTAGGGTTCCCGACATAATTACCTGATGGATTTACTGAACCTAAGCCATCGTAACCCTTTACAGACAAAATAGCACCTGTTTCTAATGCCCATTTTTGTGAAAGGCCGTAGAATAAAGAAACACCATAACTATAACCTATAGAACCAAATTCTACTTCATTCCTATATTCTTTAAACGCTTCTTCCTCGGAATTCCCATGTGTGTTCAGGCGCCTATATCCCCAATCTAGAGATCCATTGACCCCTATTTTAAATTTCGAAAATAGGGGTTCTTTTTTTTGACTAAGTAATAGATTACTGCTTATAATGGTAATGCCAAATACTAAAATCAATACTTGAATTTTCATAAGAGTAAAATAAATGAATATTAATGAAAGCGCTGTTCTTTTTGAAAGAAAACTCATTTATAAATGAGAAGAAAACGAATAAAATCTGAGGAAAAAATTAATTACATTTGCGACATGGACAAAAAGGAAGACAAACTCAAAGAAGTTATATCACACGCAAAGGAATACGGTTATGTATTCCCATCTTCAGAAATATATGATGGACTAACTGCAACTTATGATTATGGTCAGTTGGGAGCTGAATTGAAAAACAACATCAAAGATTATTGGTGGACTGCCATGGTGCAGATGAATGAAGAGATTGTCGGTTTAGATGCTGCAATTTTTATGCATCCAAAAACGTGGCAAGCTTCTGGACATACTGAGGCTTTCAATGATCCAATGATCGACAACAAAGATTCTAAAAAGCGTTATCGTGCGGATGTTCTCGTTGAAGAGTACATTGAAAAATACCGCGATAAAATTAAAAAGGAGGTAGCCAAAGGTTATAGAAAATTTGGTGTTGAATTTGACGAAGCTAAATTTTTATCTACCAACCCAAATGTTAAACGCAACCAGGATAAAATTGATGAACTAGAAGGTCAATTAACTGAAATTCTTCAAGGTGATAACCTTGAAGCTCTTAAAGGAATGATAGAAGAGTTAGGAATTGCCTGCCCTGTTTCTGGCACAAAGAATTGGACGGATGTGCGTCAGTTTAATTTGATGTTTTCTACTGAACTAGGTTCTGTTGCTGGTGATGCTGCAAAAATTTACCTCCGTCCTGAAACGGCACAGGGTATTTTTGTCAATTTCGGGAATGTTCAAAAAACAAGTAGATTAAAGATCCCTTTTGGAATTGCTCAAATTGGTAAAGCCTTTAGAAATGAAATCGTAGCGAGACAGTTTATCTTCCGTATGCGTGAATTTGAACAAATGGAAATGCAATATTTTGTGCGTCCAGGTGAAGAGTTAAAATGGTACGAATACTGGAAAGAGAAAAGAAATAAATGGCACAAAGCACTTGGGTTAGGTAAAGAATTCTATCGCGATCACAATCACATAAAATTAGCGCATTACGCAAATGCAGCTTCTGATATTGAATTTGATTTCCCGATGGGCTTTAAAGAATTGGAAGGAATTCATTCAAGAACTGATTTTGATCTTAAAAAACACGAAGAATTTTCAGGTAAGAAATTACAATTCTTTGATCCAGAATTAAATAAGAACTATGTTCCGTATGTAATTGAAACGTCAGTTGGTTTGGATCGTATGTTTCTAGCGGTATTTAGTGCTGCACTTAAAAATGAAACATTAGAAGACGGTTCTGAACGCGTTGTTTTGTCTATTCCTCCTGCATTGGCTCCTTATAAAGTTGCTGTGATGCCGTTAACCAAAAAAGACGGTCTCCCAGACAAAGCAAGAGAGGTTATTGATGAATTAAAATTTGATTTCAATTGCCAATACGATGAAAAAGACTCTATTGGAAAGCGCTACCGTCGTCAAGATGCAATTGGAACTCCTTATCATGTAACTGTAGATCACCAAACCTTAGAAGATAATACTGTTACAATCCGAGATCGAGATACCATGGAGCAAGAGCGTGTTGCAATCGCTGATTTGCACGGTATTATTGATGAGAAGGTGAGTATGAAGAAGCTTTTGAAGATGGGATAAGCCCGTGCTGTTGTTTTAAAAATTCTTTGTAAATCAATTATCTAAACACTAGTGTCCAGAAAAAATAAAACAGACCTCTCGCAATGCTCGAGGTGACGCCGGGTTGTGGTTGTTTTCGAGTTAGGGGGGGGGGGGGGGG
>JBBEBO010000107.1:0-3591 GCA_040882265.1 Brumimicrobium sp.
GGAGAAGTTGTTGCAACTAAAAAAATGGTAAAACAATAAGCGGATATCACATTTTATCTTTTAGTAAAGTCATGACAGTTATGTTGTGGCTTTACTTTTTTTTAACCACAATAAATTTACTAAAAATCAAAATTATTTTTAAACTAGAAAAAATTGAATAAAATACTTATATAAATACTTTTCTTCTTTTCGATTTTTTATATAACTTTGCACTCGCTTTGAAAAAGGGCGAATTGACAATAGTTCAAATTGAAGAACGATTCATTGAATAGGACTAAAACTGCGGATGTGGTGAAATTGGTAGACATGCTAGACTTAGGATCTAGTGCCGCGAGGCGTGTGGGTTCGAGTCCCTCCATCCGCACCAATTCAAAAGTGGTATGAGTTTAGGCTTATGCCATTTTTTGTTTACAACATCTTTTGGTGTTAAAATGATTTAAAAGTACAATTCGATAAGTATGAATGTAACAAAAGAAAGTGTTGATAATCTTAATGCATTATTGAAGGTTAAAATTGAACCTCAAGATTATCAAGAGAAAGTTGAAAAACAACTTAGCGATTATCGTAAAAAGGCAAATATTCCTGGTTTTAGAAAAGGTAAAGTACCAATGGGTATTGTTAAAAAACAATATGGTCGTTCAGTTCTTGCTGAAGAGTTAAACAAACTTGTAAGTGAAGCCCTTTTTGGTTTTATTGAAGAAGAAAAATTAGACATTCTTGGTAACCCAATTCCAAAATCTGACGAGGAGGTGAAAGGAGATTTTGATAATCCTGACACTTTTGAATTTGCTTATGAAGTAGGCTTAAGCCCAGACATAGATATTAAACTTTCAGGTAAAAGTAAGTACGAGTATACAAAAGTAAAGATTGACAAAAAACTCATTGACAAACAAATTGAAGACCTTACAAGAAGGTACGGTAAACTCGTTCCTGGTGAAGAAGTAGGAGAGAAAGACATGGTTTTAGGTCAATTTGTTGAGCTTGATGAAAAAGGTGAGATTAAGGAAGGCGGAGTGATGAATAGCTCTACCATTTCTTTAGAGTTTATCGAGAAGGACAAAGTTAAAAAAGAATTTATTGGTAAAAAACCTGGCGACAAGGTGGTTGTAAATCCTGCTGATGTTTCAAAAGGTGCAGACGACATGGCATCTATGCTAGGTCTTAAAGCTGAAGAACTTGAAGGAATTTCAGATAAATTTCAATTGACAATCAATGAGGTTAAGGTTATGGAGCCAGCAGAACTTAATCAGGAATTATTTGATAAGTTGTTTGGCGAAGGCGAAGTGAAATCTGAAAAGGAGATGCGCGATAAAATTGAAGCTGACTTAGAACAAATGTTTTCTAAAGATAGCGATAAAATCTTAATGCGTAGAGTAACAAACGATTTAATTGAAAAAACAAAAATCGAACTTCCAAATGATTTCTTAAAAAGATGGATTCATTCTTCACAGAAAGAACCTGTTCCAATGCAAGAAATTGAAAAGGAATATGACAACTATGCAAAAAGCTTAAAGTGGCAGTTAATTCAAAATGAAATCTTCAAAAAGAACGATATTAAAATCGAACAAGATGAAGTCTTGAATTATACCAAAGGTTTATTGGTAAATCAATATGCGCAATACGGTATGCCTGCACCAGAAGAAGCTGAGTTAAATCAAGCTGCACAGCAAGTATTGAGTAATCAACAAGAATCTCAAAAAATTTATGACATGCTGGCTGAAAACAAATTAACTTCTTTCTTTAAAGACACAGTTAAATTGAATGAAAAAGCTGTAGGTTACGATGAGTACGTTAAAATTGCTCAAGATAGTAACGCATAGTTTTAAAAAATAGAATATTTCAAAACTATAAGCCTTGTCCATTTGGATGAGGCTTTTTTTTATTCACTACGTGTATGCTGTGAAACTCCGAATAAATCCAATGCAACAAAGGTGTTACAGACATACCTTATAAACGGACAGAGAGTTCAATAACCGATTGAATTAGGATGGTTCAAGGGTTGAAAGTTCAAAGATTGATATCCCTTGAACCTTGAATAAAAACGGACTAAATACTCAATTACTGATTGCGCTGGGATGGTTCAAGGTTTGAAGGTTCAAAGTTCAAAGATTGACGTTCCTTGAATCCTGAATAAAAGCGGACTTAAGATTCAAAGAAGAAACGAATATCCAAAAAGGCTATTATAACACACCTTGTGCTATCTCGTACGCTTGAACCTTGAATAAAAACTGGACTAAAATTTCAATAACTTTAGGGATAGCTTCGCGGGAGATTATAACACATACAGTTTATTCATTCACACATGAACCTTGAACTCAATTTTTAGACTGATCTGACATAAACGAGCAATAACTAAAACAAAAAACAACGGGCATTAGTCACATTAATTCATCAATTTTATATCTTTGCCACTTATTTAATTAAAAATTAATATATGATCGTTGTTACGGGTGCTGCAGGTTTTATTGGGAGCTGTTTAGTTGGAAAATTAAATGATCTTGGAATTACGCACATTACAATTGTAGATAAATTTGACAACTCTGTAAAAGAGCATAATCTAGTCGGGAAAAAATATTCCAAAAGAATTGATCGTGCTGAATTTATTGAATGGTTGAAGCACAACGGTTCAGAAATTGAGTTTGTTTATCACATCGGTGCTCGTACTGATACAACAGAATTTGATACAGCTATTTTTGATGAATTGAACTTAAATTATTCCAAAGATGTTTGGAAGTGGTGTACTCATCACAATATACCGCTTATTTATGCAAGTTCAGCTGCGACTTATGGTATGGGAGAGCATGGCTTTGTTGATGATCACGCTGTGGTTGATAAATTAAAACCATTAAATCCATATGGAGAATCGAAGAATGATTTTGATAAATGGGTTTTAAAACAACATACTCAACCTTCATTTTGGGCAGGATTGAAATTTTTTAATGTTTATGGACCGAATGAATATCATAAAGGTAGAATGGCATCTGTAATATTTCATGCTTATCGTCAAATTAACAGAACTGGTGAAATGAAACTGTTTCGTTCACACAATTCAAAGTTTGGCGATGGTGAACAAAAAAGAGATTTTATTTACGTAAAAGATGTTGTCAATATTTGTTACTTCTTAATGAGCAAGCGCCCAAAAAATGGACTTTATAATCTTGGCTCTGGGCGGGCAAGAACTTTTTTAGATTTGACAAAAAATACGTTCTCATCAATGAATAGAGATCGTAATATTAGTTTTATTGACACACCTGAAGACATTAGAGATAAATATCAATATTATACTGAAGCAACAATTAATAAGTTGATTGAGGTTGGTTATGAAGATGGTTTTCATACGCTTGAGCAAGGAGTAAAAGATTATGTCCAAAATTATTTAATGGAAAATAAATATTACTAATCTTAAGTTAAGCGCAGGGTGTCGCATAAGTTGCAGTTTTTTTTGTTTCAAAAATTATGTCATGATACGTTCCTTTAAAGGTTTAGCTTTTGAATGCGTTTGAGACTGAACCTGCGTTTTGCCCTAGCACAAACGTCAGGGCAAACTCATACTTTTGGTTCCACTATAATTTTACTGGGTAAGTAATATAT
>JBBEBO010000108.1:0-23257 GCA_040882265.1 Brumimicrobium sp.
CGAATGACAATATTCCCGATTTAATTACTATATTGAAAGAACTCATTGAAAAAGGGAATACGGTCATTGTCATTGAGCACAATAAAGACATTATTTTTTCAGCCGAACACCTCGTTCAAATTGGTCCTAAAGCAGGGGAACTCGGTGGATTTATCACTTATCAAGGTGATCCAAAAGGAATATTGGAACAACCCGATTGTCACCCGTTTTTAAAAGAAAAATCAAAGAGAATTGAGCTAAAATCGGGTAAACAACACATTTCAATTCGCAATTTATCCAAACACACGCTTGTCAGAGATCATTTGGACATTCCTGTCGGAGGAATCACCGCAATTACTGGAAAGTCCGGAGTAGGGAAGACCACATTGGTGAAAGACATCTTGATTCCCAGTATTGAGCAAAATAAACCTATTAACTGCAAGGAAATTTCGTTCCCAAAAAACTATGCAGCTGTGCATTATTTTGAAGCGAAAAAACTGCGTACTCACGCCAAGACGTTATTAGTAGACTACTTGAATTTACTCAACGATATTACAAAGATTTTTGTATCTGAAACAAATCTAAAAGCCAAAGACTTTTCCTACAAAACCAAATCGAGTCAGTGTCCGACTTGCAAAGGAAAAGGCTTCTTAGAAACTGGACTTGATGTTGCGGCCAACCACATCGAAAAATGCGAAGAATGCCAAGGAAAACGTTACAAATCAGAAATCTTAACAGTAAAAGTAAAATCAAAAAACATCGCCGACGTACTCGCATTAAACATCGAAGAATTAAAAAGATGGTTTGAAGGTTTTGAAATTTCCCCTAAGGTTCTTTCTTTTATTGAGCGTTTAGCACAAATCGGACTTGCTCACCTCACTTTGGAACAGACGGTGCTATCCCTTTCTTCTGGAGAAAAACAACGGTTACTTTTGTTGAATTGGCTGCAAGACGACCCAAAGAATGAACTCTTTATTTTAGACGAACCGAGTACGGGGTTGCACTATGCGGATATTGATTTGTTGTATACTATTTTGGAGGAGTTGAGTGAGGAGAATGATGTGTTGGTGATTGAGCACAATCAGTATTTGCTGGGGATGATTGGGGTTGGGTTGGAGATGTGAGCTTTTTGCTTTAAAGATTCAGTAGTAAGTGTCGCAATAAAGTAAATCATTCAACTAAAAAACAGAGAATTATATTTTAAGCTACAGATAAATCAAACGGGTTTGTAATTGTTTTTTGTCCGTAAGATTTCAATAAGTCTATAAGGCTTGAATTAGCATTTTTTTCTTTGATTTCGCTGGATTCGCCAACATTGTCTGGTATACGGCTCGAAAAGAATGACCATAACTCTTTACCGCTATACACTTTGTTCGTGTCTGGGAAAGATAATATTGGGGCAATTTTATTTTGGCTTTTAAATTCTGCAGAATACTCAAAGTGCCATTCTTGCTCTTTGAACTTGAACTCCAACGTTCCTATTAAAAGATTTTTATATTTCAATTCAAAAACAGCATTATCATTGCTTAATGACTTAATGTCTTTTTCGTAATTAAACTTAGAACCTTTATTCTTCTTGAAAATATTTTTAATTGTCTTTACCATGCTCACAGTCTTTAGTTAAATAATTCGTTTTATACACTCAAATCTAAGCTTCAAACATATTCAACCACAACGTAAGTCAAAACGTTTAAGTTGTCTTTTAGAATAAAAACTAACTTAAAGTTACTAATTTTTTGCCGCTATATATTTTTTCAAAATCTCCGTCATCGGTAACTAGAATTAAATTGTTTGAAGATACTATTTCATTGATGTAAGCATCATTAAAATCGGCTAAACCAAAATTTGAAAAGATGTTGTCAAGGTTAATGTGATTAAATGAATCTGGAGCTTTTAAAATGTTTGGTAATTTCAGTATTTTGTTCAATTGATTCTTTACTTGCTCAGTTTTTTCTTCATAAGTTTCGGTTCCTACAAAATCATTTTTGTATTGTGCTGCATGATTTCCATTGTCTTTTTTCCATTTATTAAATTCACGTCTCAGTATAACGTTTGCAAATTCAGACATTACCATGGAAGTAATGTAAATAGAACATTTTTTTTGGACTGCATCATTAAAAAGTCTCGAATAATGCTTTTGGCGTTCCTCTTTATAATTCGCTATTGAACTAAATAAAAACAGCCAAATATTCGTGTCGAAAAATAAAGTGGTAGAAAAATTTAGATTTAGGTCTGAAGGTTTAATCTTTTCCATAGATCATATCGTTGACGTCATTTTCGAATTTGTCCTTATTTTCAAAGTATTCTTTTGCGCGAATGATTACATCCTTAAATAAGGAAATATCCTCTTTTTGAATATTCTCTAGTTTAATGTGGTCATTCAAAAAATCAGCTGTGTATTTGTTTTTACTGTAAAGTTTGCCGATAGCAGCATTAAGAAATGCCGTGATAATCAAATCCACACCTTTGAAATCAATGATTACTTGTTCATTGTTTTCAAGTTTGGAATTCAATTCATTAAATACCAAATCTCCTTTTTCGGTTGAAACTGCTAGTTCAGAGTTTATTATATCCTTAACAATTAATCTTGTCATGAACTCTTTTTTTTCAAAGTTACTAAAAAATTATATCTTCATCTAATTGTTCTCCCTTCAAATAATAGCTATTCGAATCGGATAAATTAAATCTTAGGTTTACAATAGTGCCGCTAAAAGCATTACTCAATAATGAAACACGCTCTTGTCCTCGGTTGAATTCATAAAATCCGTCAGAAGAAATTACTTGGATTTTTCCATTATTTAATTTGATAAATTCAAAAATTACATTTAATCCTAGCCCACCAGATGTATCTCCTTTTTTCGTGGTATGTCCTTTTTGCATTGCCCATTTAATAGCTTCATCAGCTTTTAAGTTCTCATTTAGAAAATCATTTACATTCTGTTGGATATTAATTCCTTTATCAACAATGGTAAAATGTAAAGGTTTATCTGGCTTCTTAGGAAAAAACTGACCACATGTGTGAATATACTCGCAGGAACCATGTGTTCTCGCATTTTCAAAAATCTCGAAGATATTTCTTAAAATTTCTTTTCTAAGTTTTGGTGTGTGTTTTGGAAATTCCGGAAGACTCAATAACTTTTTGAGGATATAAGTATTAAATCCTTCATCATTATTAGGCGTGAATTTTTGATACGCGATTGTTGTTTTATAGCTATCTTCTAGTGGTTCAAAACCGTATTTTAAAAGAAACTTATTTTTTCGCATTATTTTTTCTACGTTTGGTTGTAAGTTGACTAGTTTAATTTGATTTCCGTTCTTTTCAAGTATTTCAAAGCAAACTCCTAAAACAGCACATAAATTAGCTTCAAGAAAAGAAACAAGTGTGAAATCTAATTCAATTGTTGAATTTTTTAGATCACTCGCATTTTTAATGAAACGTACAATTTGGTTATAACCGTATAACTCACTTGTTATTTTATCTGGTATTTTGATTTGCATTTTACTTTAAATATAATCTATTGCAACCATACGTTCAGAGCACTGACGATCAACATACTGAAAGCAATCCCTTCTAATTACCTTAACAGCTCCCTCTTTAGGTTCAAAGCCTGAATAATTTTCCGGAGGGATGAATTCAAATTTTTCTAATAACATGTTGTTTTTTGTTTACTAATCCTTAACGAAAGCTAAATCCTGCCAACGATAAGTTTTCATTTCCAAATAATCAATATAGGGAAATACTAATTCACTAGGGAGTTCTTTTGGAGTCTCATACTGTATAACTTCCTTAATTTTTTCTTTTGGGAAATCATCATAAAAAGTTGATTTGTTCCATTGTTGAAGCGCTACTTTTTTGACCCCTGGAATATTTCTGTTTATTCTGAACATTTTTTTTCTAATGAAAAAATAGTTATTGATGCTGTCGTTTGGTATCATATTCTTGGTTTTTAAATTTCAATTTCTTTTACGAGTTTTAAGGCTTCTTTAAAGCTCATTGGTTTAGACATTTCATTTATGTAGGCTTTTTCACATTCGTCTATAATAAGATTGATAAAAAACCTGCTATGATCTTTATCTGGATCAAGAATTGTTGGATTCTCTTTAATTTCATTCAGTTTTAAACTTAGTTTTTCATAGTTCTCTTTCTGAGAAGCTATGTTAATAACATAGTTTCTGAAAAAGTCATTTAATGCAGCTTTTTCAAATTGATCTCCTTCATAATCATTGTATACAACATAAAATAGCCGTTCGATAAAATCAAAATCATTGTTTGGAATGATTTTATAATTTTTGGTATAGCTCGTATGTATAGCTCGTATTATATGAATTCGTCCTTCTATATCTTCAGAAATATAACTTATGATTTCAGGTTGATTCGTTTTGAAAAGAACTCTTGCAGCGTCCTTTTCAAATTTATTCGTTTTTGTAGCGATATATTTTTTGGCCAGCGAAACACATTCTTTTTCGTGAACTTTTATTTTCATTGATATTTCAATCGCTTTCCAACATTTTACAGAATCTATATCGGTCATCATTTCTAATAGAATTTCTGATCCGTTTATATCAATGTATTTATTGAGTAAAGATAATTCACTCCTGATCTCATCGCTTGTAAGTAAATAGCGCTTTATATCATCAAAAGATTCTTTCAAATTATTTTCAAGTGCATAAAATGCATGCTTCATGTAAACAGATGAGAATATTGGTCGGCTTAAGTTCTCAATTATTTTAGAACGAAGCGTGACTTTATCGTTTATTTTGCTGAGATACTTATCAAACTTAGATTGATTTTCATCAAAACTTTTTATTTCAAAATATTCTAATGTGTTTATCAGGAACTCATCAGGTAGCTGAATATCTATACCTTCAACTAAAAGTAATTCATGAATAGCTTGAATGATATGGAAAGATTTGTAATTCTCAAGATCTTCATTTTTGATAGAAAATTTAGACCTTCCTTTATACTCTAGAATATCAGTAACTCTTATTTGTTTAATCAAGTCTTTAACAACTTTTGTCAGATCACTTTTAAATAGGGAAGTATCTACTTCAATTCTGTCATGTGTCAAAGCTTGTTTTACCTCGCCCTTAATGAAAAATATAAAAGACTTTGGATCATCAATATATTCTTTACAATCATTTAGTGTTACTTCTTTTTTATCGTAAACTAATAATGAATTCAGTATTTCATACCCTATGCCTCTATATCCAAAATGTCTTAAAAAATCATCATCTCTATTTTCCTTAATGGAAAAATCATCGTATAAATCCTTACGTACAATTTTTTTTGTTTTTAACGATTCGAATAATCGTTCGACTTCAGTTAAGAGTTCGTCTCGATTAAATAATAATTTGAGGTCTTCTTCAACTTTGGTCTTGTACTTTTTATTTAGCTCATCGATTGGAGTGCTGTCACTCAGTGGTTGTTTAAGCTCTACCTCAGCTTCTTTATATGAATCCTCTATTCGTTTATGCCAGTTATTATGATGATGATGGTAGCTGGAAACAATATTTCTAAATCCTTCTAAATGAACACTATCCTTATCAATTACTTTAATCCAATTATCAATGTAATAGTCAATGCATTTTTTATTTGCTATCCTGGCCATTAGCCATTTACACTTTGAGAAGTCTTGAGTTTTAAATAACCATTTAAATAGCCTAAAATTCTCACTAAATTCATTAATAATTCTCACAATGAAATCGTCCTTGTAATTCGGATTAAAATGATTATCTGTTACAATTGGTTTCGCAAGCTTAAAAATTATGTCAGGATCACCCTTTTTCAACTCCTTTAACCTTATAATAATCTTTTCTTCCTTGTACTCTGGATAATGATGTTTGAAATGATTTTTCTTAAAATACTCAGTGAGCAATTTTAAAAATTTGTTACTATCATTGAGTTGTAACATTAAATCTTCCACTTTCCAATCATTCCCTCTTCTTACTTCATCATCATTTAATCGTTTTTGTTTCCCAAAGGTAAAGTCGAATTCTTTTGTGATAAAATCATAATACTCATCTATTTTATCCTTATCCGTACCAATTAGGCTTAAAATTCTTGAGCCTATTTCCGAATGATCTTCTTTTTCGAATATTTTGATGACTTCATGTATTATATAAGGATATTCGTCTACAAATTGCCATTTCTGAATTAGCTCAATGATGTTGGCCTTTAGATTGATTTTTGTGTCTGGCTTTTTGAGAATATCAGTTAACTGAGTCTTTAGTTTTAGAGTCCTTTTCGGTTCAAAGTGTTCTAATAAATTAAGTGCTGAAATCCTTACCCGAAAATGTTTCTTTTCATCTAAAAAATACGTCATTAAAAACTTCAAGTTTTCAGGACAATCTGCGAATCTTGCAATTTCTTCAACTGAAACACTAGTTGTATTTCCAATCCAGAGGGTAGTTTCGACGCATTCTTTTTTGAAGTACTTTTGAAAAAAAGGAATCCTAAAATTTTCAATCCTATCTGAATCAGCTTTGAATAAGAGATCGGGTTCATGTTCTGAAACCCAAGTTAATAAATCTTCAAGTTCTTGATTGCTTTCCTTTACATTTAATAAGAATGACAAGGAGTTAAAAAGAGATGGTTTTATTCTATTTTTATTTTCAATTGATATGATTTCCAACAACTCCTCAAGATTTAGTTTTGAAAAATATCTAGAGACAAAGTATTCTTGAAATTGTCTGTGAATAAACATAAATTCATCATCACTTGTCATTTTAAAAAAAGGATTCTCTATAAAGTCTTGATATTGATCTCCTATAATAGAGTCTATATCCTCAGGGAGCATACTGCTTTTTTGTGTTAATTCATTTGCAAGAGCGCATTTCGAAATATGTTTTATAAACTTAGGTTCAGGTATTCTATTTCTCTTTTGTACCTTTTTAAGGTGTTTTTTAATCATTATGCCAGTTATTTGATCTAAAAGAGTTGATAAGTTTTCTGGGATTTTTTTATTTTTTTTATAATATGACGCAAACTGTTCGAGTACAAAAGGATTTTTGAGAACATTATCTAAACCAAAAAGATTTTCATAGGGTATAACTATACCGTATTTATTTTTTAAAATATTTTGTGCTTGAACTAAATCTAAATCACTTAAAAAGAGTTTTTTAAACTCAGAAAGACTTATTTTATTTGATAGAAATATATTATAACGACAGGATAAAACATATTTATAATTATCATTTCTGTGTTTTTTAATAAAGCTGGAAAGAGACGATATAAAGTCTTGAATATTTGCTATTTCATCAAGCCCGTCTAAAATAAAAACAATTCTTTGATGCTTTTCCCAATTAGCATAACTTATTAAATCTTCAAATCTATCGACCAATCGAAATCTCTGAAGGTTTATTGCAATAGGCAATACACCAGTATCCATACGAACATCCCATAAATCTTGAAATAATTTTTTTAGTTCTTCAGTTTTGCCAATCCCTGGACTACCAAGGATTATTAATTTATCGAATTCATTTAAATATTTCTTTAAATATTTACCTTCCTCATCAATGAATATATCAGAGTTTTCATTTGACGAATATAATACTCGTTGTTCGTGATAATTGTTGTCCTCCATTTTATAAGTCATATACATCATTAATATCGGGTCCGTCACCAATTTCGGGTTTTTCTTGAACCTGTTTTACGGGCAGTTTAATGGGTTCACTTAGGTCTAGACCTATTTGATCAGTAATTGTTTTCATTCTGCATTTGTCATAATCATAAATAAAATATTCAAATCCACTTATTGTATTTGCCCATAGATCAAAGTCAACTATTTGAAAGCCTGGCTTATAATCTTCATTATTTTCATCAGGCTTTAGTAAACCCGCTGAAACCCTAAATGAAATATAACCATCCTTTTCCTCACTTAAGTTTTCAAATTGTTGTTTGTGATAGTGTCCATTGAAAAGAACTGACACATTTTTGTATTTTAAAAATCTCTCAACCCTATCACCTTCCATATAGTCGTCAACAGAATGATGTACTAAACAGAAATTAATTTTGGCACCTTCTTCTTCTAACCATTTCAAACCGTCGTATAGTTGTTGATGACCAAAAAAAATTCGTTTACACTCTCCACGAAATAAAGTGCTTTTACAAAGCCACGAATCATTAATTAGAATAAATCCAATTTTTTTATTATCACACTCGTAAAGAAAAGATGATTGATTTTCTGTAAATCTATAGTTACCATCTCTAATATTTTCCTTTTGATATTCTTTTTCAAATTCCTTGAATTCTTTAATTCGTTCTGAATTCTTGTAATCAGGTAAATTCTCATTTAGAAAGTTTGTGCCGTTAACTTTTTCGTCGATAAATCTAATTTTATCCTTAATTAATCTTTTCTCAGATAACCAATTTATTTTTTCTTCATCTACATCATGGTTTCCTGGAATAAATAAAAATTTATTCTTATTTATGTTTACTTTTTCGGAGATAGGATTGATAAATAGCTTTTCGAAGAGTTTAAAATGTGAGCTAACTCCTTCATCTGCCATAATTGTATTCAGAGACTTACCCCCACAGTCAACTAAATCACCAGTGATGATTACTAAATCTATACTTTTATTTAAATTTAGTTCAATAAGCTGATCAATTAAAGCTTCAGAAAAGTGATTATTCAGTTCGTGATAATTTTCAGCACTAAGATGAATATCAGAAAAATGTACTATTCTCATTCTCTTAAATTTCTACCTTTTCATACTCATTCTCACTCATCCAAAATTCCTCATCCACCACTTTCACTTCTTCATAACTCAGGTTATATAGTTTATACACCAAAACATCTATTTCACATTCTAAAGAACTTATATCTGCTTGTGAGTTATTTTGTTTAACTGACATTATTTGGTTAACGAGGTCAACAATTAAGCCTTGAGCCTGCAAGTCATTTGTAGCAATAGGTAAAAGTTGTAAATCTGTCATTAAAATTTGAGGGAAAGCTTGTTTATTTGTTATGAACTTATTTTTTAGATAGTAATTCATTAGTTTTGAATGCAATAATCCAAAAATAAATTTTGTTTCAACTTCATCTATTATAGACCAGCATGAATACAAGGTTGATTCAGTTAAAGCAGGTTCCTCTAAATATGCTGAACAAATATGATCACCAGTTCTTCTGATTAAAATTCTTGGATAAACATCGTGTTTGCTTTTTAACTTTGTGCCTCCAACTATTTTTAATGATTTATAATCAGTATAGAACGATTTATTTATATTCCATTTTGAAATGCAGTTACCCAACAAAAACTTATCTTTATTTATATCATCTGATTGATCAAACAAATGATTTTTTCTATCGCTTACAACCATTCCTTTAAATACCATACAAACCTCTTTAAGAGGAGCGAGTTCACCTTTTTCCAATTTATTAATGACAGGATCAATACTCTTTTCAAGTAAGGTTAGTTCTTGATTTTCATTGAACATAAATTCTACTGTATTTTCACTAAAACTCCCTTTTGAATAAATAAAAATTACATTGCCAGTGTTCGCTTCATCGAATACCATTCCTTCAATTTGTGTAATATTATTAACCGTGCCTTTTTCATTTAAAAACTTAATTGTATCTAGGTAACTTCTAGTTTCGAATAAACCTTCAGGAACAATCATTGAACTATAAGCTTTTTCATCACCTATAATAACACCTAATTCAATAAATAAATTGAAAATGTTCTTTGAATTTGCTTTTCTTATTGTTCTAAATTTTGTGTTGTAATATTCCAGTTCATTTTTATTTGTATTATTTTTAGTCATGATAAAGTAAGGCGGATTACCAATCACCACATCAAACCCTACATAATTACCAACATCATCCAGAACCTCTGGAAACTCAAAACGCCACTCGAAAGCGTTTTCGTAAATCTTATTGTTTTTAATCTCTTCGAGTTGCTCTTTTAACTTGGTGACTTTCTTTTCGAGTTTTTTGCGCTCTTTTTTTTGTTTGGCTTTTTGCGAACGGTTCAGTTCTGCGTCTAAGAGCTTTGGGGTCATGTATTTTTCGTAGAGCTCTGCACTAAACTTATCGTATTGTTTTTGTTCCTTACTATTTTGGGAAATTTCGGTTTTAAAATCGCCTTTGATGTCGGCTATTAACCGTTCCATTTCTCTTTTTTGGTCTTTGCTCTCTGCGTTTCGGTAGGTTTGTACAGCTGTTCGGTAACTGGTCATGTTCCACTTGCTTTGGCGCAGGGCTTTGCTTAAATCCGCATCTAAATCAAATCGGCTGATTAAGGAGTTTCCACATTTGATGTTGATGTCGATGTTGGGAAGGGTCTCTAGTTCTGTTTCATTTTTGTAATAAGCGTTTTTCAATAATTCAATCCACAAACGTAAACGGCATATTTTGACAGAATTCGGGTTGATATCTACTCCGAATAAACAGTTTTCAATAATGGTTTGTTTTTCGTGGAAGAGGGTTTCCTGCAGTCGTTGACTTTCTTTGTTGTTGAAATTGTATTCAAAGAGCTCTCCGTTGACGTCTGTAACGATCAGTTCATCATTTACTACTTCCAGGTTATAATCACGAAGCAAACGTCCATTTCTATCGTGTAATACGCCTAAATCGTGTTTTACGGCGATCATTTCATTGAGTGCAGAAACTAAGAAGTGGCCAGATCCAACTGCAGGGTCACATGTTTTTACGTCGTTGATGAGTGCGTTGGCTTGCTTGTGGCTGAAATCGCCTCGGGTGCCTATGGCGTTGTAGATGTCGTCAATATCCTGATATTTTCCTCCCCCTTTATCCCCCTCCAAAGGGGGAGATGTTTCGACCTTTGGTCGAATAGGCTCAGTATTCGTTAATGAAGCTTCGTTGAATTTTTGGACTATGGCTTTTCTGATGGTTTCTTTACACATGTACATAGTGATGAAACCTGGGGTGAAGAATGATCCGTCTTTGTAGCCGTTTATTTTTTCAAAGATTAAACCTAGTACTGAAGCGTTGATGAGGGTTTTGTTATCTTCTTGGATGTTTTCGGCTCCTTCACCGCTAAAATCATAGGCGTTTAGAAATTCAAACAAGTATTCTAAGGTGGACAATTCGCCTGATCTTCGTTTTCCTTTTGCGTCTTTTAGTACTGTGTTGCTGAGTATTGGTAATGTCTTATCGTCTCGAAGATTGCTTATGAGTAACGTGCTGTGTTCTATTTCTGTGGGCTCGAAAAGTGAACTATTTAAGTACGGAACATTTTCAAATGCTTTTTTTACATCTTCGTTACGTTCATCATATCTTTTAGCGAGTACTTGAAAGAACAAACTGTTCAAATCATCGTAACTGCTTATTCTTTGAAAATTAAGGAAACCGAATTTTTTATCTCCACCATGATATGTGATCAGTTGCGCTTCGAGTAATTTTAGAAATAAAATTCTATTCACCCAAGTTATAGAAAGCTCGAGTCCTACATTAAAAAGCCGCTCTTCACTGGTTGTACCGTATTGACTAGGCTTATCCATTCGACTAATTTTATCTAGACTGTCGAGCTGAATAATGGCATCTTCTAAAAAAGAACCTGTGTTTCGTTCACCGCTCTTGTTTCGTTCAATGACTTTTTTGCTTCCTTCCTTGGTTTCTGTTAGACCGATGATGTGCAATAATTCGCTGTAAAAGCTTTTGTCTAAGTTATTACTGTCATTGGTAAATGGTTTTTTAAGCACATGCTCTGGAGAAAGCAGTTTAAATAATGATACAAGCTTAACGTCGTCTTTGAGATCATCATTACGCAATGGTTTTTCAAATTTGCGAATATCAAAATAGGTGCATTCGATTTCATCTTTAATTGCTTCAATGACAGGTGACGCGATTTCTTTATAGAAAAAATCTGTAGATGTGCCTGACAGACTTCCATTTTCAAAATCTTGAAATTGTTTTACTAGTGCTTTATTTTGTGCAAAATACTGTTCAAAATCGTTCGCGTCAAAGATGTACCATTCGTAAATATTGGTAATGACGAGGTTTTTAACTTCTAAATTCTTTGAGGTAATGCGTTCACGCAAATAATAAAGTACTAATTCCTGGAGTGCTTTGGTATTTGGTTTTGTCTCCGATACCATTTCACTTTTGTTGGTAGGCTTTTTAGCTTCCAGAATTACACCGACAGGATCTTTGGCTTTGCTTCCGTTGTGGATGACAAGATCGTTTCTTCCTTTGGTGTTTATGAAATAGTTGGGTTCGTAATAGGTGCGTTTTAAAAAGTCGGCTACTAAGTTTTTATGAAATTCTTCGGATTCTGTGTCGTTTGAGTTATCCAGTAAGTCGATGAGGTTCTTTTTGAATAACTCCATATCTGATCGTATGGGTTTTACTTTCAGGTATGCTTTGTTTAATGCTTTTTTAGGTTTTATAAGGGCGAGTTTCATATTCACATTTGTTTATAGTGGGTTAAGATAATTATTTCTTTCTTATTCTTTATTTATCTTGTAATATTTCTTCGATGATCATATTTATGAATAGTATGTTTTATTACTCTCAGATTTGAAGGGATATGTTTGAAGTCAATCTATTCAAGCCATTCCCGCACCCTCTCTTTAGTCTGTCTCATAATCTGTTTGATAAAACTACCACCAACTAAACTAATCCCAAAAGTAAACATGAAAATAGAAAAGCCAAGTGACTCATAAACGATAAAAGACACAAAAACAATCAGAAATCCAGCAACCGAAGTTACGATTAGAGGTTTAGTAATATCGCTATAAGCTGTGACTTCTATAGCATGTAATTTCTTTAAGATATGAATAGTACTCGGTAGATTTTTTTAACCGCTTCACCTCGAAATAAAATGGGAATATTTATTTTTAATCTATTGGAATCAGGTTCGTCTAGAATATCCAGATGCCGAAAGTCAGTGAGTTTTTCCAGTATAGAAAGCTTTTCATCGTAATCAATATTAAGTAGCGTTATTTGCGAGGTTTTGATTTTTACGGTCATTTTTCATTTCTCTAAAGCTCTATTTGAATTGCTTTCTTTTTCAATAAATCCACGTATTCTTTCTTCATTGACTCAGGCAAAAAGCTTTCATTGATAACTTGAGTCCATTTAGGAATAAGTTTTTTATATTTTTTGAAAATATTTTCAATTACTCTTTGATCGATGCCTGCATTGTTCATTGCAGTTTCAAAATCGTTTCTTTTAATTTTTTTCTTTTTGCCATTTAGATTTAAGGCGAGATCTTCATCATCTCCTTCCACAATTAATTCAGAGGCAACGAGATCGTAAGCTGGACATAAGTGATATTTCAAACTTTTTTTAATCAAGGAAAAGTTTTTAAGATGCATGTCGTTGTTGCCCGTTAGAAAGCTAAACAAAACGAGTTCGTAAAAATCTACTACGTCTAGACCTGCGTTGATTGTATATTTCTTGATAGCTTTTGCAATTTGCTCATAAGACCCTTTATATTTTTGTTCGGTCAGTTTTTCTGTTAGTTGACACATATCCTCCATGTGTATTTTTTTACCCTCATGTCTATCAACTCTTTTTGTAATGTACGCTAATTGGCCTGATTTTAGTCTTATAAGCGAATGATCAACCGCTTTAATCTTACTTATTTCAGCTAAATGCATTGTTAGGTCTTCATTTTCTGGGAGATTGGCAAATGTTTTCGTTTGAGGTTTTAATATATATTCTCCCCATAATCCAACGATTGTTAAACGTTTTGGCCCATTTTTTTGATCACTTATTCGGAGGGAGAGTTTTGGTTGTACTCCCGTAACCGATTTTTGACTTTTTATTACTTTTTCGGCCAACTCAAGCATTTGGTCTTCGGTAAAATCTAAGATAGGTGGAGTAGAATTTCCGAAAAACTTTTTACTACATTTTGCATGAAACCCTGCAATTCCAGCTGATGTTTTCAACGCTGTGGCATCTATTTCTTTATAGCAATATAAACATTGATTTTTCATTACGCTAAATTTCTTCTATCGATACTGCGCCAATACAATCCTGACAGGTTTTGAGTAAAATTTCCATTCGATCTCGCGGATTTAATTTCCAGTTTTTTTGAGCGATATCAAGTAACCAGCCTTCTGGAATTAATCCATCAAAAAATGGAAAGATTACATTGCTTTTATATTCTGTTTCAGTTAATGGCAAGGTTAAACTAATAGGCTCGGCCTCTTTATTTCCCAAATAGGTTAAATCATATTGAAAATGAAAACCATTTTCATCCTCTGTTAGCACACCAGCTAATCTGTCGTACATATAAACATTAGCTTTCTTCATGTCGTTTTGATTCGATTGGACCCAATTCATGACCAAATAATGCAAGTACTTGATTTACTTTATCCATTTGTAGACTTTGCTTCCCTTGTTCTAAATCCCTTATAAATCTGATACCAACACCAGATTTGAAAGAAAGATCTTCTTGAGTTAACCCAAGGGACTTTCTTCGCTTTTTCACAAATTGACTTAGTTTATTCATTGTATTATACCTTTACGGGTATAAATATACGATATATTTTTAATTTATACCTTTTCGGGTATAAAAATAATGTTTCAGGCAATAAATATACCAGTACGGGTATAATACGGCACTTTTCTAATCATTCAAATCAATCAAACCTACCTACTTCTTCAAAACATCAAATCGCGCCGTCGGTTTAGCTTCAAGTCTTTCCTCTCGAATAAGTTCCCCAGTTCTTTCGCAAACACCGTACGTTTTATCCTCAACTCGTTGTAGAGCAGCTTTTAATTCTCTTGATTTGCGTTGGAGTCGACTCATCAACTGTTTGTTTTTGGCTTGTTGCTGAAAATGTTTACTACTTTGGTTAAAATCAACATTGGTATTAGCCTGACGCTGTTTTTGCGCTTGTCGATCATTCTTTATCTCGGTAAGTTCTTTGTCAATAATTTTTAATTCATTTTCTATAATCGTTTTGAACTTTACGAGTTTTTCTGAACTGTATTGTGTCGAATTCTTAGTCATTTAGTTTTTTTTAAAGTTAAAATATTTGTTTGTGTCACAGGTTTAATCAATCGAGCTTTAAGTAATTGGAATGATTTTATTGCTTGTAAAAAAGATTGTTGTTGCGACATCCGTACTTAAGATACAATTATTTATGACTTTTCAAAGTGAAAGGGGATGTTAATAAAAATTTGAGTGGTCTCATTTAATCATCTCCTGCAAATAATTTCCCAACAAATCCTCTAAATTCTCGTAATCTTGCAACTGATCGTATCGTATGTCTTGTGTAAACAATTGCGTTCGTTGTTCTTCATATAACTTAAAATTAAAAACCAACGCTTTATAGTCATTATCTAGTAATCCTTTTGGGTTTACCACAAGCATAGAACTCGCTACAATATCCGCTGTAGCAGTTGCTTTTATTTCATTTAGCACATGAATGATTTCGGGAGCAAAAATTCCAAAAGAAGATTCATAAAATTCCGCAAAACCTCCATTTGTTACTTTCTGATTGAGTTTTACAATCACATAAACCATTTTTTCTGGATCGGTCAGTGCTTGAACAGCTGCGTACCATTCTGACCAATTTGCAGCATTAAAGTCTGTATCCTCGAGTCGTTGCTCTGCTGAACTGTATAATCGACTAATTAAAGCTCTGTTTGAAATGTTTTCCATTGTATGCATATTGCTTCAAAAATAATACTAGTGCAGCAAAGGTAGAAATTGATTATTAAGATGAGGGGGTTTAGCATCTTATTGTGCTAATTATCTCAGTGAATCTCTGCGATTCTCAAAGTTCTCAGTGCTACAACCAATCGGTGTAAAAGATCAACTTGTAAAATTTTTAGCCAAAAAAAAAAGCCTATCAACAAAGACAGGCTTTTAAAAAATATAGTTAAAGTATAGACTAAGCCATCTCAACATTAATTGCGTTCAACCCTTTTGGGCTTTCCTCAACTTCGTAGCTTACTTTATCTCCTTCGTCAATATTAATAGACAACGCATTTTGGTGTACAAATACATCTTTACCACCTTCGTCAGGTGTAATAAATCCAAATCCTTTTGCGTTGTTAAAAAACTTTACTGTTCCGTTACTCATCATCATTTATTTTATAATATGGTGTAAAGATAACATAATATTATTCATTTTACTGATTTATAATTTTTTATGTTGATTTTGTTCGAGATTTCCTAAAACTTAAACCCAAACGAAACACCAACGAGCGGATGAATATTAAGATATGAAGGTTTCAAGAAATTTCTCAATCTACCTTCTGCCAATGGTGTAAAACCTGCTCTAAAGAGAAATTTACCATCGGGTTTTTGATAGCGGTATCCCAATCGGGCAGATAGAAAATAGCTCCAAGGTGAATAAGAATCAAACATTTCCTCCATTTTGGGAGAAGGTGATCGAGTGGGTACAATTCCAATTCCTAACTCCATATGGTGTTTATTTGTAAAAGAAAAGATTTCGTTGATACCGATTGGTGCCCACAGTTCAATATATCCCCATGATCGAGGATAATAGGAAAAACCGACTTGCGCAGCTGTTTTAAACCTTTTTCCATTAAATATAATTCGCTCGTAATTCAAGGAGTAAAACATTCCGTGTCCTCCAGCGTCCAATTGCACACTGTTTTTATTTTCGAATTTTGCAGGTGGATTGTTTGTCTCTTGAGCGAATAATAGGGGAGAACAAATCAGCAAAGTAAAAAAGAGTTGCACAGTAGTACAACTCTATTCTTTTAATTTTTTATAATAAATCAGTGATTATTATTCTTTCTCTTCAACTTTTTTGAGGACTTCCTGAAGTAAAGTTTTTAGTTCTTCATTCTCTTTTTTTAGTTCTTCAATTGTTGTTTGTTGTTCTTTTATACTTGCAACAACAATTGGAATTATTTCAGAATAAGAGACGGTAAGCAAATTTTCAATTTCATCTCCGTTGCCGTCATTACCGTTAACCGTTACAACCTCTGGAATTACATCTTGAAGTTCCTGAGCGATAAAACCATAATATTTTTTCCCTGGGTTGCTTTTGTACTCATAAATTTTTGGTTCTAAATGGATCAGTTTCTCTAAACTACTTTTGTTTTCGAGTGAGACAATGTTCATTTTTAAACGTTCATCTGAAGTCGAAGTGTAATTTCCAGAAACATTATCAAAATTCCCTCTTAAACCACCATTGAAGTACAAAGCAAGGTTGCTTGTGCTTTGGGATGAATAAAATGTCCATTGTGCATTATTGTATTCATTTTCAATAGCCAACCCACCTGCACTTAAACCAGTATATTGGTCATGCACTAAGTGAAAATTTTTGGTAGCATTATCTGTACCCAAACCGAAACTACCATTTTCATCAAACAAAAAAGCTGTTGTGCCATCTATATTACCGCGAAGTACTTCTTGACCAACCTCTGAATCCACAGTTAGTCTTGAAGTTGTTCCACTTGGTGTTCCTATAACTGTATTGCCATTATCGTAAAAAAGATCACTTCCAGTTTCTTCCCATTTACTTCCGTTATTAGCATTAAACGCATAAGGAACACTCAATAACTCACTAGACCCACTGATCGTATAGTTAGCACCACCTGTAGGGTCAATCTGAGAAACAATAAAATAAGGACCATTTGCCCAATTAATTGTATCCATTTGTCCAGTTACAACATTTCCATCACCAACAACTAATGTAAGTAAACCATTTTCATTTGTTGTCACAGTTTGTGACTCTGTATATGAAACAGTTCCAGTTGTAGAATTATGAAGAATACTAATTTGAACACCAACATCTTGATTTTCTACAAGCTCATTACTCGCATCTCTTACTACTGCTTGATAACTCATACGGTCTGGGCTTTGAGCGCAAATGAATGAGCTCGTTGTACTGATAATACCTAGGATAAATAATAACTTTTTCATAATTTTTTAGTTTTTAATGATTTTGAAAGATTTTACAATTTGATCGTCAACAATGATTTTTAAATAGTAAGTTGATTTTGGTAATTCTGAAATATCGACTAAAGTAGTGGTTGTTGAAACTCCTCCTTTAGTAACTATTTTTCCTTCGCTATTATACATGTTATAATTGGCATCATCTAAGTTACTTAGATCAGCTGTTTCTACGATAATATGATCTGAAGCGGGATTGGGATAAAGGTTGAAATCAATATCGAATTGATTTTCATCTAAACTCGTAGTCGGTTCAATTTCTATTTGTTGAACTCCTTCTGAGATGTTTCCATTTGATCCTGAATAATAATTATAACTCACTTGACCAATGGTATAACTAACACTTCCACCTGAACCACTTAAATCGCCTCCACTTGAAACGGTAGCTTCTTGAGCCTGCAACTGTAATGCTAAGAAAGCAAAAACAGTTAAAAATATGATTTTCATAAGTAATTTTTTTAATCAGGATAAAAATAGATATAATTTTTATACTTTACAATATTGATTGTGAGTGAAATAAATATTAAATTTTTTGAGTGAGTGTATATAACTTTTTCCTAAAGTTCATAAAACCACAATTTTTTCAAAGTTTGATTAGACTCTCTATAAGAAATATATTCAGTATTTTAATGAAGAGTTCACCTGAAAAATAAATAATTATGAGTTTTATATCTTTCGACATAAGAACTTTAAGAACCATATTCTTTTTATTTCGCCATCAATGTGTTATATTTGCATTTAAGCAAACGCCCACATTTAGGGCTTTTTAAGAAATTTCAAATAAAAGATTATTTATGAGTTCAACATTAGAAAAAATGACGTCAGAAGATTTAATAAAAATGGAGGAGAAGTATGGTGCTCACAATTATCATCCTTTACCAGTTGTATTAGCAAAAGGTGATGGGGTTTATGTGTGGGACGTTGAGGGGAAGAGATATTATGATTTTCTTTCAGCATATTCAGCAGTTAATCAAGGACACTGCCATCCGCATATCGTGGGAGCTTTAAAAGAGCAAGCTGAAACGTTAACGCTGACTTCACGTGCTTTTTATAATGATACTTTAGGACCTTTTGAAAAATTTGTTACAGAATTCTTTGGATTTGACAAAGTACTTGCAATGAACTCTGGTGCTGAAGCTGTGGAGACCGCAATTAAAATTTGTCGAAAATACGCTTACGAAAAGAAAAATATACCTGAAAATCAAGCGAAAATCATTGTTTGTGAAAACAATTTTCATGGAAGAACAACAACGATTATTTCATTTTCAAACGATGAAACTGCTCGAAAAAACTTTGGTCCATATACACCAGGTTTTGTTCGTATCCCTTACAATGATACTGACGCACTTGAAAAAGCATTAAAAGAAGAAAACGTAGCTGGATTTTTAGTAGAACCCATTCAAGGTGAAGCGGGAGTATTTGTTCCTGATGATGGATATCTAACTAAAGCAAGAGAGTTGTGTACTGAAAATGGAGTACTGTTCCTAGCTGATGAAGTTCAAACTGGAATAGCGAGAACTGGGAAATTGTTAGCTGTAAATCATGAAGATGTTAAACCAGACATTCTTATTCTAGGTAAAGCAATTTCAGGAGGTGTTTATCCTGTCTCAGCAGTTTTAGCTGATGATGATGTAATGAATGTTATCAAACCTGGACAACATGGTTCTACATTTGGAGGAAATCCTTTGGCAGCGAAGGTAGCAATAGCAGCATTGGAAGTAATTCGCGATGAAAAATTAGCTGATAACGCTCAACATTTAGGAGAAATTTTCCGTAGAGAAATGAACAGAATTATTGACAAAACCGATTTGGTAACTAAAGTTCGTGGAAAAGGAATGCTAAATGCAGTTTTAATTAATGATACGCCTGATAGTTCTACAGCTTGGGATATCTGCATGGCACTAAAAGAAAACGGTTTAATCGCTAAGCCAACACATGGAAACATCATACGTTTCGCTCCACCATTGGTGATGACAGAAAATCAATTGATGGATTGTGTTGATATTATAGAAAAAACGTTGACAGAATTTAAAAAGTAACTCGTAATTATTGTATCATGTTTATAATCCGGTGTTCATTTAGAGCATCGGATTTTTTTGATTTAGCTTAAAAGTTTAGACCTCAAAGCTCAAAGGTTGATGCGTCTTTAACCTTGAATATAACCAAACTAAAGACTCAAAAACTTGATGGTTAATCATGACGGAAGTTATAAAACACACTGTTTATTCATTCAGGCTTAAACCTTGAACTTAGTGATTGGGATATAGGAGCTAAAAAAAAGACAAAAAAGTGGGGTAAGCTACTTGCATCGCACCGCTACAACCTCTTACCCTTGCTACGTTCCCGTCCTGGGGGATTCAGAGGGAGCTGGTCGTACAAGACTTACCCCGCTGCAAAATTAGTAAATTCATTTACTTAAGCAAGAATTAAATCTCGTTTAATCGTTAATTTTTTTCTTCTAGATTTTTTAGTACGCTTTCAATTGAATTTGTATTCTCATAATAACCTAAAATCTTGCGAAGTACACTGTCAACCATTGAGTCAGGACAAGAAGCTCCAGATGTTAAAATTATTTTAGCAGGCTTTACTTCAGGCAAAAAGTTTAATTTTTCTTTGATTGTTTTGCTATGAATATTAAAATGATGAATAAGGTTTCTGTTTTTAATCTCATCAGAGTTAGCGATGAAATATGTAGGATATTTTTCCTCTAATAACTCTACAAGATGAGTCGTATTAGAACTGTTGTATCCACCCACAACAATTGCAATATCAGCATCAGACTCCATGAGTCCATAGGTTGCGTTTTGATTGTCATTTGTGGCATAACAAAGTGTGTCTCGCGTATCAGCAAAATGATCTTTTAGATTATCCTGACCGTGCTTTGTGATCATTGTTTGTTTTAAGAAATCTGCAATTTCCTGAGTTTCTGTAGCTAACATTGTAGTTTGGTTAACAACACCAATCTTATTCAAATCTTTATCTAAATCGAAGTTAGGAGTGTATTTACCCTTAAAGTACTTCTCGAAATCCGCTTTTGAGCGCTTTTCCAAAATGATATCAGCTAAAATTTTAGTTTCTTCAAGGTTTTTAACTACAATAGATGGGGCCCCTTTAGAGCTGTGTGAAAATGTAGCTCTTGTTTCTTCGTGCTTGTGTTTGCCGTGAATTATAATTGTATGATTTGATTGCCCTAATTTTTCTGAGCGATTCCACACTTTTTCTACGAAAGGGCAAGTAGTATTGTACTCTTTTAAATCAGCTCCAATACCCTTTAGTTTTTCTTCAATTTCAACTGTTGTTCCAAATGCTGGGATAATAACAACATCATTAGGTGTAAGTGTATCAAAAGGGATGAGCTCATTACCTTCAGTATCTTGTAAAAATTGAATTCCATGTGAGGTGAGGTTGTTATTCACATCGGGGTTGTGAATCATTTGACTAAGCAAAAAAATGCGTTTCCCCTTGTTTTCCTCAAGTGCGCGATATGATATTTCTATTGCATTTTCCACACCAAAGCAAAAACCAAAGTGGCGTGCAATATAAAACTTTACTGATCCAAAGTCTAAAGTTGTTGGAGTAAAATCTCTTTTGCGGGGATCTACAACTTTACGTAAATCCTTTACCTTTGAGATTATAGGAGATTTATAAAATTCTGGAATGTCAAATTGCTTCATGTTGCGCTTTTTCTGCTACAAAAATAACGGATTGAAATGAAGAATGTTTAATAATGGTAATTAGTTTTTAATAAGTCATTAATTATACTTTAGTTCTAAAAATACTCAAATACTAAAACCGTGGAATTTAAACCACGGTTTATATTGATTAAATAATACGATTTAGTTGCATATAGAATTTTAACTGTGAAAAATAACTCTCTAAATTTGTCATTGTTTTATAAACTTCTGCTCGTAAAAGCTATTATTATCACCATAAAGTTTAATGAAGTAAACTCCTTTTTCTAGTCTTTCGACATCAACTTTGTTTAGTCCAGTTGAAGCATTTAAAGTTGAAGAAAGTACAGTTTTCCCCGTAATGTCTTGAATTAAAATCTCATTAAAAAATGTATTTGAGTTTATATGTATATGTTTTTGAGTCGGGTTAGGGTAGATAGTTACATCTTGATCTAAACTTTCTACATTTATATCTGCAGTGGGTTCCTCAGTACAGTCAGGCATTATTTTAGTATCAAAATAGTTTTGGATATTGTCAGTTACACTCATTAGTGAATCAATGTTTTTAATGTGATCTGGTGCTGACTTTTTGTAGACGATTGCAAAGTGATAACACTCGGATTCACCTGGTGCTAAATCAATCGGTGAGAGACTTAACATATTTCTTCTATCACCTGATGTATTGCTCATTTGAAATTCAGAATATGAATTTTGATCATTTGGATTCCCATAGTATAAAAAGTTTGTAGGATCATTATTGTCATCTGTATTTGGAACACCAGCGCTATTATTACCATTCATTATGTTGTATAGCTCATTATGGTTATTGACATCGTAATTTCCACTAGCGTCATTTACAATGTTTGTGCTATGAATATTGTGATTTAAGCTAATAATACCTGCTGCAGGAGGGTTGTCTCCGTAACCAGGAGCTCCATTTCCGCCTGGGTCATATGTACTTTCATTATAGCCATATATTAGATTTCGAGATACATCAGTTCCAAAAAAGTCATCTTGCGATAAACCAATATCAAAATCCACCAAGTGACCCCACTGAAAATTATGTATTGTATCAGTTGACTTATTTAATACTTTATAGTAAACAAATGTAGTTGTGTTAATATCTTCATCTGTAGATGATGCAAATTGATAAGTTCCCATTTGCACTTCAATTGGAACTCCTTCATTATTCGAAAGGTTTGGTTGTGGTAAAGAATCGTAATTAAAAATGGTAAATAACATTCGGTCGCCGTAAATGATTGGATAATCCCCATTTTCTGGATCATATTGATTGTTGTTGTTCATATCGACATAAGGTGCTAAAAAGTCACTATTGTTTTCTTGTATGTTACCATTTCCAGGCCAATTCATTATTTCAGATGGAATTGTATAACCTGCATCGTTATGATTGGCGATATGATCTTGAATAACTGATTTATCAATTGAAATAAAACCACGTAAATCATTTTGCCACGTTGAGGAATAGTCGTTGCTAATAGGACCAGATAAAACCGATTCGGGTTCGTATAAGTAATGTGCTCCTGATAAGCTTCCTTGATTGTCTACTGCAATCCAAGATGGTGTAAATCCGTACAAAACGTGATTTTGACCACCCACCGGAACTTCGTATTGAGAAGCCATTGTTTGTGTGTTAAAACCTAAACCACCTTGCGAATGGATCATTACTTCTACATCATTGTAATTTAACCTGAAAAATTCATAAAAGAATAGGAAAAAAGGGTGCAAAGTGTTAT
>JBBEBO010000109.1:0-3567 GCA_040882265.1 Brumimicrobium sp.
AATGTTTTTCGTTTGTAAATGATTAAAACCGCTTATAGACCTGAAAAAACTGAGGATGTTAAAAAATATTGGAACGAATTATTTATATACAATAGTGTCTGGAATAAGTAATCCAAGTTACCTGCAAGCTCATCCAGCCACACAAACAGTACATTTTGGATTGCCCCAAAACTAAAGGCAAAGCCTAAAAAATCAAAAATAGTTGTATTTGCCTAACTTGAAAAACTACAATCCCAATATCTTACTTTGAAAATTTTATTTATATTTGACATTTATTGTCAAGTTATAAATTTCAAATGGAAACAATCGGACAAATTTTACGAAATAAGAGACACGAACTCGGACTACTTTTAAGACAGGTTTCTGCCTATGTCGATATTGACCAAGCAATATTGAGTAAAATTGAAAGAAACGAGCGAAAACCAACGAAAGAAATATTGGAACGACTTGCGGAAATCCTAAAACTCGATAAAGATGAATTAATGATTCAATTTTTAAGTGATAAAATAGCCTACGAAATTGTAAATGAAGATTGCGCAAACAAAGCTTTAAAAGTGGCAGAAAGAAAAATAAAATATTTAAAATCTCATCCCGTAAAAAATTAACTATGCGAACATTGACAACTGAAATGGAAAACACAAGCGTAGTTGAAGAACCACAATTAGCTGTAAAATTTAACTCAAAAGTTGAATTGCAAAAAGAAGAAGAAAAGGGCAAATCAACATTAAATATGCTCTCTTTATTTTCAGGCTGTGGAGGAATGGATTTAGGTTTTGAGGGAGACTTTTCTGTTTTAAAATCTTCTGTAAACGATATTTTAAATCCTGACTTTATAGAAAAGGAACTTGACAATAATTTCGTTAAACTTAAAAAAACTCGATTCAAAACAGTTTTTGCAAACGACATTCTAAAAGACGCAAGAAATGCTTGGGTACACTATTTTTCTAAAAGAGGACACGATATAGAAGATTATCAAACCGACAGTATAGTTGATTTAGTAAAACTGCATCAAAACGGAACTAAAGTATTTCCTGAAAATATCGACATTGTTACAGGTGGTTTCCCTTGCCAAGATTTTAGCGTTGCAGGAAAAAGAAACGGTTTCAATTCTCATAAAAACCATAAAGGCGAACTAAATACGGAAACTTGTGCTACAGAAGAAACGCGCGGAAAGCTTTATATGTGGATGAAGCAAGTAATTGAAATTACTCAACCTAAAATTTTCATTACTGAAAATGTAAAGGGCTTGGTAAACCTATCAAATGTAAAAGACATTATTCAAAGTGATTTTTCATCTTCAGGAGAGAATGGGTATTTGGGCGTTACCCTATCGGGTCGGGCTATCCGCTGCAAGTCCTCGCTCGTGCCTCGCTGTGGGCTTTCCACTTCTATCCCTAACGCAGCTTAAAAACAAACATTATGGATTTAAACAAAATTAAAGATGCTTTAAAAAGTAGTTTATCTCTTCTAAATGAGGAATATGAAAGTGTCGTCTTGGAAGAATTAAAAGAAGAATATTTATCAGTAATTCAAAAAATTGAAGACGCATTAAATTCAATAAATAAAAATGAGTAGAAGACTTTGGACTAGAGAAGAATTTATGCTCGTAATGAATTTGTATACAAAAATTCGTTACGGTCAGTTCAATAACCGAAATTCAGAGGTTATAAAACTCGCTAATCTCATCAATAAAACACCCGGAGCTGTTGCATACAAGCTAGTTCATTTATCAAGCCAAGACCCATATCATCAAAATAGAGGCATTAAGGGTTTAGCAAATCCAGGAAAAAACGCAATTGAAATCTATAGAGATTTTCAAGCGAATTGGGATGAAATGCTATATGAAAGTGAAGTCCTTTTAGCTAAATACAAAAACAAAACAATTGAGCAAGAGTATTCGGAATGGGAAGACGTTGATTTAGAAATTTTAAAAACTAAAAAAGGTTTAGACAAAGAAAGATTAGTAAAAACCAGAGTAAATCAGTCTCTTTTCAGAAGAATTATCACCAATAACTATTCAAACTCTTGTGCAATTTGCAATCTAAATATTGACAAACTATTGGTTGCAAGTCATATTTTAAAATGGTCAGAAAACGAAAAAGAAAGGCTTAACCCAGAAAATGGTTTGTGTCTCTGTAATATTCACGATAAAGCATTCGAACTTGGTTATATTGGTATTAAAGGAGATTATCAATTAAATATTTCAGAAGAATTAGCAATAATTTCAGAAGAAACCTATGTTGCAATGTTTAAAAGGCATCAAAATCAAAAAATAATAATGCCAGATAAATTTTATCCAAATCCTTCCTTTTTGGATAACCACTATCAGTCTACTTTCCGTAAATAAAGCACGCTAAAAAAGATAGAACAGCTAAAAGGCAACAAACTTGAACCTTACGTTGGAGACGTAATGACTGAATTGGCAGTGGGAACTGCTTTTGAAAATTCAATAGAGGTTATTGGTGGACAAAAATTCCCTGATATTATTGCAAACAAATTTTACGGAATAGAAGTAAAAACCACTACCCAAAATCATTGGAAAACAACAGGAAATAGCGTTTTAGAATCCACCAGAGTTGAAGATGTAGAACGAATATTTATGCTATTTGGAAAACTTGGAAAACCGATTGAATTCAAATGCCGAGCATACGAAGAATGTTTATCAGAGGTTGTTGTAACTCATTCGCCAAGATATTTAATAGATATGAACTTGGAAACAGGCAAAACAATATTTGATAAAATAAATACGCCATACGACACTTTGAGACAAAAGCAAAACCCGATCAAGCCAATTACCGATTACTATAAAAGTAAACTTAAACCAGGGCAAGATTTATGGTGGATTCAGGACACAGAACAAGCAAGTAATCTAGTAATCAATATTTGGAATAATCTAAATCGAAATGAAAAGCAAGAGATAAAAAATAGAGCAATGGTATATTTCCCCGAAGTTTTTAGTAATCGAGGAGATAAGTTTGCTCGACTTGCAATTTGGTTAGTAACAAAAGAATCTGTTGTTTGTCCAAATGTTAGAGACTTATTTACGGCAGGCGGAAAAGACGATTATCTAATTAAGAATAAGACATACAAAAATATACCGAGAATTTATATTAAGCTATTTGAGAATATTGATTCGGTTTTAGAGATTTTGATTAATACATCATCTATTGAGTTAACAGAATATTGGAATGAGAAAACAAGCGAGAAGAAAAAGATAATGAATTGGATTGACTTGGTCTCAATGAATTCAAAAACTGTAACTGGAGCAAAACACTTGAACATGAAACAGATGCTGAACGAATTAATACTAGGTTGAAAAAACCAACACTGATAGCCAAGGAGAAATGACAAATAAGTACAAGCGGTTAACGTTCGTTCGTGTTAGCCGCCTGTGCCTATTTGCAAACCGACCTCGAACCACCCTATTTACCTAGCGTCACCTCGAGATTTAACTTTTTTAAAAAACAGCATAAGTTGAAATGACGTTGATTGTTTAAGTAGGGACGAACGGCCGTTCGTCCCTACTTGATATAAAAATCACGCAATACACGCCCTACACAAAGTGCC
>JBBEBO010000110.1:0-3529 GCA_040882265.1 Brumimicrobium sp.
CTTAGCGCCCATTGCGGTTAAAAACTTACTGGTAAAGTATCCGATACGCAATTAAAAAAATAAAAGTAAATCCGTTTGCAATGAAATATTTTGTTATCCTTTGTCATTCAAACAATTTATCATTACCTTTGCACTCCAATTTAGGTTTTGGAATCGTTAATCCTAATTATAAGACGGTTTAATATTAATTTCTTTCAAACTTTTAGGATTGTTTGGAATACAATTTAAAAAGCCCAAATATGGCTGAAAACAAAGTAATTGATCAGGGTAATCCTGATTTTGACTGGGACGCGTTAGCAAACGAAGGTTACAGTAAAGCAGAACATTCTGAGTACAAAGAAACGTATGAAGAAACACTAACTTCAATCAACGAGAAAGAAGTTATCTTAGGTACAGTTGTATCTATCACTAAAAAAGAAGTAGTTGTTAATATCGGCTACAAATCTGAAGGAGTAATTCCTATCAACGAATTCCGTTACAACGATGACCTTAAAGAAGGTGATGAAGTGGTTGTTTATGTTGAGTCACAAGAAGACAAATACGGTCAGCTTGTAGTTTCTCATAAAACTGCACGTATGCACCATGCTTGGGATCGTGTAAATGAGGTTCTTAAAACTGGTGAAGTAATCACAGGACATGTTAAGTGTCGTACAAAAGGTGGTTTGATCGTAGATGTATTTGGAATCGAGGCTTTCTTGCCAGGTTCTCAAATTGACGTGAAACCTATCCGTGATTATGATGTTTACGTTGGTAAAAACATGGAATTCAGAGTTGTGAAAATTAACCAAGAATTCAAAAACGTGGTTGTTTCTCACAAAGCACTTATCGAGGCTGAACTTGAAGAACAGAAAAAACAAATTATTTCTGGTCTAGAAAAAGGACAAGTACTCGAAGGTACAGTGAAAAACATCACTTCATATGGTGTGTTTATCGACCTTGGAGGTGTAGATGGATTAATCCATATTACAGACCTTTCTTGGGGACGTGTAAATCACCCAGAGGAGATTGTAGAACTTGATCAAAAATTAAATGTTGTAATTCTTGACTTTGATGATGACAAGAAAAGAATTGCACTTGGATTGAAACAACTTCAATCTCACCCTTGGGATGCACTTGATGAGAAATTAAATGTTGGTGACAAAGTAAAAGGCAAAGTAGTTGTACTTGCTGATTACGGTGCTTTCGTTGAAATCGCTCCAGGTGTTGAAGGACTTATTCACGTTTCTGAAATGAGCTGGTCTCAGCATTTAAGAACGGCACAAGACTTTTTGAAAGTTGGTGACGAAGTAGAAGCTGTGATTTTAACTCTTGACAGAGAAGATCGTAAAATGTCTTTAGGTATCAAACAATTGATGCCAGATCCATGGGAAGAAATCGAAAAACGTTATCCAGTTGAATCTAAACACAATGCTAAAGTGCGTAACTTCACAAACTTTGGTGTATTTGTTGAATTGGAAGAAGGCGTTGATGGATTAATTCACATTTCAGATCTTTCTTGGCAAAAGAAAATCAAGCACCCTTCAGAGTTCTGTAAGGTAGGTGATGAAATGGAAGTTGTTGTTCTTGAAATCGACAAAGAAAACCGTCGTATTTCTCTAGGTCACAAACAACTTGAAGAGAATCCATGGGATGTATTTGAAACGATCTTCGGAGAAGGTTCAGAACACCAAGGAACAATCATCGACCAAAAAGATAAATCAGGTATCGTTTCTTTACCTTATGGAGTTGAGGCAATTTGTCCAGCGAAACACATGCGTAAAGAAGATGGTTCTACAGCGAAAGTTGACGAACAACTGAACTTTAAAGTGATTGAATTCAATAAAGATGCTAAGAAAATCGTTGTTTCTCACTTGAGAACATTCGAAGAAGGAGAAGACAAACCAACTACGAAGCGTGCAGCTACGAAGAAAGGTGGTACTTCATCTAAAGCGGTAAAAGATGTAAACAAGAATAGTGAAAAATCTACACTTGGTGACCTTGATGCGCTTGCAGCATTAAAAGACAAAATGGACAGTAAGAAATAAACTGTTTTATTATATAAGTATCAAAAATCCCGTTTCGAAAGATTCGGGATTTTTTTGTATTATATTGATTGTATATTTAATTAAAATATTGAGGAAGTACGATGTAACGTTTTATAAAGTGTTGTAAACACAAAACATACTTTAATCCTAAAGAAAATGTAGAGTATTTCGGTTTGTGTTTCAAATGTTTTTTATGTAGTAGAACTCCAAAACCAGCGTGAAACCGCAGAATTTCGAATACGGATTAACGAATATCGAACTATACGCATACTTCACAAATCTGCCTTCCGTATTAAGTATTCTACCTTCAAAACATACTACAATCCTAAGGAAAATGTAGAGTATTTCGGTTTGTGTTTCAAATGTTTTTTTTGTAGCAGAACTCCAAAACCAGCGTGGAAGGCAGAATTTTGAATACGCTCGTCTGTCGTCGGGACAGGAATTTAATAATATTGAATCTTACCCCTTACAACCTCCTTCCCAACTTTTAGGACTAATCCTATAAACTCACTTCTCTTCTCTAAGTAGACCTTGATCAGAGATACTGGTATATCCATGATCAGTAATAATTATATGATCCAACACTTTTAAGTCTATAAGTTTACCAAAATCAAATAAATTATTGGTTAGACGAATATCTGCTTCACTTGGTTTTAAATTTCCAGAAGGATGGTTATGACATAATATACAGGCAGACGCTTTCATATCTAAAAGTGATTTAAAAATCAACTTTCCATCTGCAATTGTTCCAGAACGTCCACCTTTTGAAATTAATTCTATTTTAATAATCTTATTTGCCCTAGATAAACCCATAATACGAAATTCTTCATGTTCAAGATCAACAAAGTACGGTTTCATCATATTATATGCATCTCGGCTATGTTGAATTTTGGAAATATTGACGTTTTTTTCATCTTTTCTTCTTCGTCCTAACTCCATTGCTGCCATTATTGTTACTGACTTAGCTTCACCAACACCTGAGAAATGCTGAAGATCGCTGTTTGAGAGTTTCCCTAATTGATAAAGACTATTATCTACTGAATTTAAAATTTCTTGACCAAGTTCAACTGCGGATTTAGTTTTTGTTCCTGAACCTAATAGAATCGCTAACAATTCAGCATTAGACAAGCTTGCTTTTCCTTTTAACTGCATTTTCTCTCTTGGACGATCATCTTCAGCCCAAGACTTAATAGATAAGGGGTGGTTAGTGTACATTTTACGCTATAATTTTAAGTTAATATTCCTAGTTTTAGTTTAGGTATTGTTAAGTTAAAGAAAAAAATTAAATACTCAAAGATATTCTCTTAAAAAACTTACCCATTTGTGTCAGTTGATGATATTAGAATTCTCATTTCATTCAAGATCCCAATTTATATCGGACAATAGTGATCACTAATTATAAATTACAAATACTTTTATCACAAATAATAAGCAATGAAATATTTACTACTTTTGGGATTATGTCAACATGGAAATTAAGTTTGTATTTGTTTATAACAGTTTTA
>JBBEBO010000111.1:0-3524 GCA_040882265.1 Brumimicrobium sp.
TGGATTTAAGGAAAATGCTATTTTTACTAATTATCTAGAATGTCCTGCAATAAGCTTCAAAAAAAATCTTTTTCATCAATAACAGAGTGATTTTTTTACTCAAAATATTGTAAAAACCAGTCTTTTTAAAGATTCTCAAAGAATAGGAAAGCATCACTTCTCTCCTATTCCGTTAACCATTAATTTAAAACCAGCGGTTCATTTTTATTATGTTTAACCGTGTATTTTAAATCTAAAATCTCTTTTTTCTTACTATTTATGTTCAATTTCCACTCTATAATTCCTGTTGTTTCTTTTAATTGTCCTTTGCTGATTTCTTCAGCATTGACTTCAATACCATCTTTTCTGGAAACAGGTAATTGGTCTTGCACAATCAACTCGATAGATTTACTTTTGTTGTTTAGTATTTCTATCTGATAAGCACTGGTTTTCTCAACATCATTCCCAATAATTTTTTCTTTATATTTCTTCTTCATAAAGGTTCTTTTCACAATAATGTTAGGGTCTTTACCTAAACTCAAGGAAAGCGTATCGTCCATCACTCCAGGGTTAATGTACGTTTCTCCCATATAACTACCATCAAAAAAGATTGTGGCTTTTGCAGGAATTAGCTGTAATTCTTCCAAATTAGTGATACGAGCAACCAAATATGCAGCATTTTCAATTTTTGGAACAGTATAATAAACATAATTAGCATCTACATCTTCATTTTTAACTAGCACCATATGTTTTTCTCCATTAGATTTAATAGTATACGGTAAATTGATTTTAAATTCTGCCGAAATCATATGTTGTACAACCTCTGTATGTTGTGCGCTTGTTGCATAATTGAAATTTCTTTGTTCGAGTTTAAAGTCATCTGTAGAAGGCTTTTCCATTTCATGTAATGAATTATTCCTTGTTCTTAACTCATCCTTTTGATTCAATTGACCTTGGTTTTGACGGTAGTAATTTTGATGCACACCTAAATACCAAGGAGATAATTCGGGCTTCGTTTTATTTTTGTATGGATCATTAGTAGAAACACTCAATTGAATATTCTCCCAATCCACACCAGTATTCTGATACACTTGAGCCTTATAGTTCAGGTTTATTTTACTGTTCTCAGCGCTGCTTCTCAAATCATATTGAGCATTCCAACCCGCGTTGCTTACGATATAGTTTAAATCTAAGTATCCTGTAATTGGTTTATCTGTAGATACTGTAACTACAATCCGATAATCTGTTGATTTATTTTTATTTTGAAAACTTTTATTGTTGGAGTAGTTCAACAACTTATTCAATCTACTTTTCATATCATTTTGGAGCAATTGAATTTCACCCTTCTTTCGACTTTTACTGTTAATTTCTTTATTTAGTTGAGAAACTTTTTCCAAATAATAGTCAACAGATTCTTTTAATAATTCAATGCTATCGTTAACTTTTCCCTGACCTCGCATTGCACCGTTATTGAGTATAATGGATTTTGAAGCATTCAACACTTCTAGTTCTGAGTTTAAATCTGCAATTGAATACTCATTCTCTTGTATAGAATCTTTTATTTTATCTATTTTAAATCTGATATCCTTAGGAAGCTTAGAGAGTTCTTTCTCTTCTGGAGAAGGAAAATAATTCGTGAATTTTGAGTCTAGTATAATTATTTCATTTGTTCCTCTAACTTGTATTGACTGCGGATCCACGAATTGACTCACACCACTTATAATGATTTCATGGACACCAGGCTTTACAGTAAATTTAGCTTCTCGATTTATTTGAGCTCCTTTTAGAAAAACAGTTACCCCTTTTATTTTGGAGTCTTTAATAATTTCTTCTGCGATGGAAAATGCTGAAAATAGAAGACTGATAAGTAATACATTAAATAATTTCATAATTCTTTTTGATGTGATGTACAACAATAGTTAAAAAGGGTTCAATAACTTCGAACAATTTGAAAATGAAAATTAAATTGAAAATTTCCTTATCTTAAATCACTATTGTCCGTTATAATTTAAGACCTATCATCTCTTTCGAGGTGACGCAAGGTAAATAGAGGGGTGCGAGGTCGTAAAGACAAAGGTAAACCAAGTCATATTAGTGATAAATCTAAAAATAATGGGAAAGGAAAGGAAAGGAAAGGAAAGGAAATTCAAACAAGGGGGAGATAGTTTAATCAGTTGCATTTTAAATGATACTGATTCAGTTAAATTTTACTTGATTAAAGTTTAATAATCTTTTTTCTTACGATTTCATTTTTTACTTTAATAGATATAATGTAAATACCCTTTTCTAATTTATTAAGATTAATCATATTTGAATTTGAATGACCTCTCAAAACTTCATTTCCTTTTAAATCATAAAAAGAATATGAAAAACTATTTTCTATACCGTCGATATTGATCTTACTTGTTACAGGATTTGGATATATACTCACTGATGAATTTACATTTGTACCAACTGAAGCATTTGGAGGAAGCTCACCTCCATAGCTTTCTACAAATTCGACGGAACAATCATAATATACATTGAATTTCCAATATCTATTACCTGTACACCCTGAAGGACAATCGCCCCAACCGTAATTGAAAGTTAGTTCTACATGAGTTGGGAATATTGTATCGTAAATTGTTGAAGCATCTAGGCTAAATGCATTTTGATCAGCGTAATATACAAATGGAATCGTTTCAATCGTATCTGTTATTGGTTTTAAATTAAAATTTTCATTCGAAACAAAAATAGCCATTGCTCTAGAGTAGGAATAACCCGGTGTTACATAATAATCATACAAATAAAAATCGTAATCGGAAATAATCTCATCCAGGATTGGCTGTCCTGTATTCAAGTTTCCATTACTCAAGTTTTCCATCCAACTCAGTGTTGAATCAGCAGCTAAATAAAAATTGTTCATCGAAACCATAACGTTTGAATGAATATCTAACATATCCACTACTGTATCCCTTTCTTGTATGCCGACTGCGTTATGAATAGCTACTAAAGCATTTAAAACTGTATCTGAATAAGTACTAGGAATAATTACAGAATCTACATAGGTATAGTTATGTTCAAATATTCGATCTAAAGTCAAGCGTTGTGCATCTTCAGAGTATTGTTCAATTATACTATCATGTGCATCACAATCAGATGGTACAATCTGGGTAATTGCTAAATTTGATATTAAGGTGCAAAAAAGAATAAAAAAGTAAAGTTGTTTCATAATAATGCAATTTACAAATAAAATTACATTTCTTAAAATTGCTAGCTTAGTATAGATAATCAAATAGAGTGAGTAATATACAAGTCTAAATGGAAGATTTACGAACCGTGGAGTTGTAAATTTAGAACTACGCAAGTTCACAAATCTGCGGTTCACAATTCAAAATTCTGCGGTTAAAGGGCGTCGACTTACACTGACAATGAATGTCTGCATAAGTCGTCGATTGATATCAATAATATTCCGATATAAAAAAGAAAACCCCTAGCTACAAAGTAACTAGGGGGTTTTAAAAAGTGGCGTCGACTTACTCTCCCATCCGTCAACTGACGGACAG
>JBBEBO010000112.1:0-22795 GCA_040882265.1 Brumimicrobium sp.
CTTCATTTTGGGAGGGAGGAGAAAAACGTTTTTGCGTTTTTCGTTTTGGAGTTTGGGACGAATGGGGCGAATGCGATTCGCCCTTTCGTTTGTTTTTGTTTGTAATGTTTTTATTGTTTATACTGTTTATAGAAGGTACCAGTACTTGTCCCATAACTTGTCCCAGTACTTGTTCATTTTTGGGACTCTTCATGTCCAGTACTTGTTCACCACTTGTACCACTACTTGTCCCAAAAGTGTACATGTTGATTATACTTCCCTTCATTGGATTTTTTGAAGGTCTGTACTCGAGGTAATTCCAATTACTGAGCTCATTGATGCAGCGATGATATGTTGACTTTGAACCAATTTTAGAAATACGCATGACTTCTGACCGATTTATTGAAATCGGATTTTGAAAGCGATTCATATTCCAAAATTGGAACAAAGCCAAATACAAGCTGACATGGGAAGGATTCAGACGGTCATCGTCTGAAAACTTCATCAATACTTCTGTGAGTTGCTTGATGTAATTAACCTCCACGCTTAAGAGTTTACAACCTTGTTCTCTTTAAGCACTTTGATGATATCTTCATAAGCATAGTAAATGGAGCCGCCCATTTTTGAGTAAGGCAGTGTCCCATTGTCTCTCAAGCTTTGCAAAGTACCTGGAGAAACACTTAACATTTTCCTCACTTGTGTAGATTTTAGCCATTTTTTCTGTGTTGGCTTTTCTTCACGTATGAGACATCTTATTTCTTCAAACAATTCATGCTTGAAGTGTTTCAAATCTTCTGTTGTTAAAACTGATGTTGCCATAATTTGATCGTTTTTATGTTAGTGGCAACAAAATTGATTTAAATTAAAGGAATTCATACCCAACTTGGGTGTATGTTGGGTATGAAAAAAATTGAATTATGGCTTAAATGCATCCTCTTCATCTAATTTGTTTTCAACTGCAACTCGCAAACTATCAATAAATGGAGTTCTCCTTTCTCTATTTTTAATATCGTGAAATATTCTATATACATTTCCGAGATCAACATTAAAAACTGTTTCAAATACTTCCTTTATTTCGCTTATATTACTTTGACCATTATTCAAAGAATTGGAGTAATGTAATCCATACATTAATTCAATTAAAGCTGTTTTCTTTTGAGTCCATTTCAACTTGTATATAGTAGTATTTTTATTGCTTACTCTGTCCTTTTCAGAATCAAGAAATTTTTGAATTAACCTTTGAGATTTGAACATGGTAAGAAGTTCACTATGAAAAGTACAGAATTCAGGGTTTAAAAACACCTTCTTTAAAACATCACACAATGGTGGAGAAAACTGATTCCGAACGAAAAATACTTTTTCTTGTTCTGTGGTTACACTTTTAAGTTGAAGAAGGTAAGTTTTATATTCTCTCAAAAAGGTGTTATGCTCTTCTGCTTTGCTTTGGAGTAAATTATCCGCCGCTTCGTTCGATATGTATTTTTGATCATTGTATTGGATAACAAATGATATTAGGAGGAATCTTGAAAGAAGATAGGGCTTTACTTCCTTAAAGAAGCGTATCTCTTCTTTCAATGAGGGAAATCCGCTCTTCAGAACGGTATTCTTAAGATTATTTAGAGCTGTTTTTAAAAGCTCTAAAGCTTTTAGGTTATTAGAACTAGTATTTAGGTCTGTATAACCTAATTCTTTTAAATCAGAATCAAGCTGACCGACAATATGATTTATACTTTTCATATGACATAAATATTATGGTTAACATTTATGTCTACGGAATTATCCAGATTTTGATTGAGATTTAACATTATCTCGTTGACTTTTAGCCAACAACCTACCACTAAGCTGCTCCATATCAGCACTTACTTTGTGTTCCATTACCTGGGCATAAATTTGAGTTGTAGCAAGCTTGGTATGTCCTAATAATTTTGAAACGGTTTCAATAGGAACACCATTGGATAAAGTTACGGTTGTAGCAAAGGTATGCCTTGCAATGTGCATGGTTAGCTTTTTAGCGATACCACATAGATCTGCAATCTCCTTGAGGTATGCATTCATCTTCTGGTTGGATTTCACTGGGAGTAGTTTTCCTTTTAATTCGCAATAGGGATGTTCTTTGTATTTTTCAAGGATTTCTAAAGCAGGTTGAAGCAATGGAACGTTAGAAGCTGTTCCAGTTTTCTTTCTGTTGGTATAGACCCATAGCTCGCCATTAATGCCACGAATTAAATCTTGTGGGGTAAGTTTCTCTACATCTACAAAAGCGTAACCTGTATAGCAACAGAACAGGAAAATATCGCGTACTTCTTCCAGTCGCTGAATGGAGAATTCTTTTTCGGCTAATATTTGTAGTTCTTCTTCTGTTAGGATCTGTCTTTGTACTTTCTTATTGGAACACTTAAAGCTCGTAAATGGATTCTTGGCCAACCAGTCATTGGCTACTGCCATGTTGATGACTTTTTTTAGGTTGCGGATGTATTTCATGGTGGTGTTGTGGCCAATTGACTGATCAACTTTTAAAAAGTATTCAAAGTCAACAATAAATTTATGATCGAGCTCTCGGAGAAATACATCTGAACGCTTATGCTGTTTCTGCAAATAGAGTTTGAGCTTTGTAAGTACTGTTTCAAACTTTGTATGGGTAGCTTTTACTACATCTACACCAATTAATTCTTTCATTTGATTGTTGTGGTACTCAAATGTATCAATTAGGCTTCTTTCTTCTTCGTTAATTCCTAGATAGCTGTTTTTAATTGTATCAGCTGTAATGAATTCGTCTTTTGCTTCTAATAAGTTGAAATGTCGGTGTAGTTCGTTTCTTACTTTATTGAGATAGCTATTTAGAATCCTCGCTTCTTGAGCGTTTCCTTTTGCTGTTCCTGAAGAAGAATTCCACTTACTCGGGTCTATTGAGCGTTTAACGGAGAACTGTGCTCTTTTTCCATTTATTGTTATTCTACAGTAAATGGGTGCTTTTTCATTTCGCATTTTGGCTTTGAAAAGCCAAAACAAAATTGTGAATGTTTGATTTGTTTTCATACTTTTTAAGTTTTTGGTAACCGGTAAAATTTAATTTTCGTTATCAAAATTCTTTAAAAGTGCACAAACTCACTTCTTGAATTGCTCTATTAATAGGCAATTCGGTTTAATTCGGTTACCTTTTTCAAAGATAACTCGGAGGTAACCGAATAGGTAACCAACTTGGGTGTTATTTATTGAATGTTTTTGTAAGGGATGAGAATCAAAAAAGCCCTTGAAACGTACGTTTCAAGGGCTTTTGATATGTTTTGTATTTCTACAAAGCGGTCCGGACGGGACTCGAACCCGCGACCCCCTGCGTGACAGGCAGGTATTCTAACCAACTGAACTACCGGACCAAAATAAACTTGTTTTCTGACAACAGCCAGAGACAACCGAAGTTGCTTTATTTTGTATTGTTCAACTTTGCTTTCACAAAGATAATTTTAACTTTTAAACTGCCCTACCGTTGTAACGCGGGTGCAAATATAGGGGGTATTTTTGAATCTGCAACACTTGGGATGAAAAAAATTACTTTTTTTTTGAATGAAATAAAGAATTATTGAATTTCAACGACTTAAGAGCTGTCAATCTTCTATCTCTTCAAAATCGACATCCTCAGCATCAGTGTAACCTTTATTCATAACCTTTGTCTTGCCTTTTTCACGTTCACTTTTCTCCTTTTCTCTACGGAAATTTTCATTATTCTGGTTGTAGCGACGCTCATCATCAATGTTCCGTTTTGCCATAAAAACTCTTCCTAAAAAACGAATGATAACAAACACTGCGATGATAATCAATACCATACGCAGTGTTCCTGGAATACTTAAAAATATCATCTTGAAAGGTATAAATTACGTTCTGAGAAGATCTTGGTAAAGAAGGGATCCTTTAAATCTTTGATGAAACGAATCGCTTCTCCTGTTGATTTCATTTCAGGTCCTAGTTCCTTATTAACATTCGGGAATTTATTAAATGAGAACACAGGTATTTTAATCGCATATCCTTCTTTTCGTGGGTTAAAATTAAAATCTTTTACTTTTTTATGTCCTAACATAACCTTCGTAGCATAGTTTACATACGGTTCATCGTACGCTTTCGCAATAAATGGAACTGTACGCGATGCTCTTGGGTTTGCTTCAATTACGTAAACCTTATCGTTTTGTATCGCAAATTGAATATTCATCAAACCAACTGTTTCTAATTCTACCGCAATTTTTCTCGTGATATCCTCAATTTGCTGCATTACTAGATCGCCCAAATTGTATGGAGGCAAAACTGCATAAGAATCTCCTGAATGAATTCCTGCTGGTTCGATATGCTGCATTACTCCGATGATATAAACATCTTTACCGTCACAAATTGCATCCGCTTCAGCTTCTATCGCTCCACCTAGAAAATGGTCTAACAAGATTTGATTATCCGGCATATCTCGCAGTATATCTACTACGTGATGCTCTAGCTCCTCTTTATTGATGACAATTTTCATTTTTTGTCCTCCTAATACATAAGAAGGTCTCACTAATAAAGGAAATCCTAAAGTGTCTGATAATTCAAGCGCTTGTTCTGCGCTTTCGACAACGCCAAATTCTGGATAAGGGATTTTATTCTTTTTTAATAAATCAGAGAAACGACCTCTATCCTCAGCTAAGTCGAGTGCATCATAACTTGTTCCCATAATTTTAATTCCGTAGCGCTCGAGTTTCTCTGCTAATTTCAATGCGGTTTGTCCTCCTAATTGAACAATAACTCCTTCAGGATTTTCATGTCGGATAATATCGTAAATATGCTCCCAGAATACAGGTTCGAAGTATAATTTATCCGCTGTATCAAAATCGGTAGAAACAGTTTCAGGGTTACAATTAATCATTACTGTTTCATAGCCACATTCTTTTGCCGCAAGAACACCGTGAACACACGAGTAATCAAACTCTATTCCTTGACCAATACGGTTAGGTCCAGAACCGAGTACAACAATTTTTTTCTTATCGGTCACAACGCTCTCATTCTCTTCTTCAAAAGTCGAGTAATAATAAGGTGTTTGTGCCTCGAATTCGGCAGCACATGTATCAACTAGCTTATAAACGCGTTTTATGCCTAATTCTTCACGTTTATTGTACACTTCGGATTCTAAACATTTCACCAAGTGTCCAATCTGCCGATCTGCATATCCTTTTTGTTTTGCTTCGAAGAACAAATCTTTTGGCAAGTTGTCAATTGAGAATTTCTCTATCTTTCTTTCCAACTTAATAAGTTCCTCAATTTGCTTCAAGAACCAAACATCAATCTTTGTTTTCTCAAATATGCGTTTGAAAGGAATTCCAAGTTTAATAGCATCATAAATATGGAACAAACGGTTCCAGCTCGGATTTTCTAAGCTATCTAGTATTTTATCTTGGTCAGTGAGCTCTCTTCCATCTGCTCCTAGTCCATTTCTATTTATTTCTAACGATTGACAAGCCTTTTGCAACGCTTCTTGGAACGAACGCCCAATTCCCATTACTTCACCAACAGATTTCATTTGAAGTCCTAAAGAGCGATCTGCACCAGGGAATTTATTAAAGTTCCAACGTGGGATTTTTACAATTACATAATCCAATGTAGGTTCAAAAAGTGCTGAAGTTGTTTTGGTAATTTGATTTTTCAGTTCATCCAAGTTATAGCCAATGGCTAATTTCGCCGCTATTTTCGCAATTGGATAACCTGTAGCTTTAGATGCTAATGCTGAAGAGCGAGAAACTCGAGGATTAATTTCAACGGCTATGATTTCCTCTTTTTCATCTGGAGAAATTGCAAACTGAACGTTACATCCCCCAGCAAAATTACCAATTGAGCGCATCATCTTGATTGACATGTCACGCATTCTCTGAAAAGTCGTATCACTTAGCGTCATGGCTGGAGCAACCGTTATAGAATCTCCAGTGTGAATACCCATTGGGTCAAAGTTTTCAATAGAACAAATGATTACCACATTATCGTTGGCATCTCTTAAAAGTTCTAGTTCATATTCTTTCCAACCCATCAAAGCTTTATCAATCATCACTTCGTGAATCGGAGAGACATGCAATGCTTGATCTAGTAAATTATCAAAATCTTTTTCATTGTAAACAACTCCCGCTCCTGCTCCACCAAGCGTGTAAGAGGCACGAATACAAACGGGAAATCCAAATTCTTGTGCTACACTTTTCCCTTCTAAGAATGACTTCGCCGTTTTCTGCGGTGCCATGCCAATTCCAATGCGTTCCATTAAATCTCTAAATGCTTCACGATTTTCAGTGATTTCAATAGCATCTATATCGACACCAATCATTTCAACATTATTATCTTCCCAAATACCGAGTTCCTGACATTTGATCGCAAGATTCAACGCTGTCTGCCCACCCATTGTTGGAAGTACTGCATCAATTTTGTGATTTTGAAGAATTTTAATGATACTTTCAGGTTCGAGCGGTTCCAAATAAACATTGTCTGCCACTACCTTATCCGTCATTATTGTTGCGGGGTTGGAATTGATCAAAGTTACTTCAATTCCCTCTTCTCTTAGTGAACGTGCTGCTTGTGAACCAGCATAATCAAATTCACATGCTTGACCAATCACAATGGGACCACTCCCAATGATTAAAATCGACTTAAACTTCTCGTTTTTAGGCATTCCAATTTCTGTTTTTAGCTAAAGAAAATAGCTCGTTATAAATTGGACACAAATGTAATTGAAATTTAGTACTTTTATGGGCGTGCATAATAAATTTTTGGTCAATTATTTTTTGAATTCGATGATAAAATTAAAGATTCAACACCAACTCAATTTACATTTATACTTTAAGCAATGAGCGAAGAAAAGGAAATAAAATTTGTGCAGTTTAACGACCTAAATTTACAATATAAAGTTTATGGTTCGGGAAGTACTGCGGTTTTATGCTTTCATGGCCATGGTAAAAGTGCGGATGATTTTGAGTTTTTAAGTCAACCTGAAAGAAAAATTATATCTGTAAACCTATTTTTACACGGTGAATCGACCTTTGATGAGTCACGTATCAGGAACAATTTAATCACTGGAAATGATGTTGAAAAATTGTTGGAAAATTTATTCTATCAAGAAAAAATTAGTGATTTTCACTGGGTAGCTTACAGTCAAGGTGGAAGATTTTTATTGACGGTACTTCCCTACTTCGGGAGTCGTGTTAAAAGTGTTCACTTATTAGCTCCCGACGGACTTAATGATAAGAATTTTTACAGTTGGTCACAAAGAAGATGGTGGGCGCGGAGTTTATTTAAACGTTGGACAAAAAGACCTCAAGAATTACTGAATATTTCTAGAGCGTTATCAAAAGGTAAAATCATACGACCAAAAATTGTCGACTTTTTAGAATATTACGCAGAAGATAAGCAAAAGCTAACGTTAGCCTATAGTACATGGGCTGGTTTCAGAAAATTACGACCTTCAACAGATAAATTAAAGAAAACACTTAATCAACAAAGTATTCCTTTCCGACTTATTATTGGAGAATACGATCAAATTATAACCAAATCGAGTGCTGAAAAATTTTTAGCAGAGATCAACCAACAAGATGCGTTGATAAACCTACCATTTGGCCATGATTTATTTAGAGAAGAAGTGATCCCCGAATTGAAAAAATTAATTAAAATCTAAATCTCGCAAAACCTAATGCTGCAGATAAACTGTTTGAGTCTTTCATAAAGAAAGAAAGTGCATCTCTAGAAGATACTCCTACTTCATAACTTCCTTTCCCAAGTATAAAGTTAATACCTACAGGAATATTGTGACGGTACACACCACCACCGAAATAACCAGCACTTAACTGCAACCATTTAGTAGGTCTAAAGTCACCACCAACTGAAACTATTGCATTCTGTAAACTTCCTGGGTGATCTTTATTGAAAGGAGCTACGACATCAACTCCAACATGTAATTTTTTTGTAAATTCAATACTTCCACCCATACGGAAAGTTGCAGGATTTTTAACAATAAACTCTTGTTCACCTTCAAGCTCTAGTAGCCCACCATCCTCATTGAGTTGATTCATTGTTTCTGGAATATTTGAATCATCCAACCCAGCTAAAGTCATTTCTCTAACTAAAGTATCGCGTACCGAATACACTTCACGGTTGTAGGTTACGCTACCAATATTATTAACTGCTGCTGCAATTTTAATTTTATCGAAAAGGATTACACTGGCAGATAAATCGACTCCATATCCCTCTCCTACAGCATTTGGTAAAAATCCAGAACTAGCTTTTCCTGAAGGAGGAGGTGTTCCACCAGTTTGTCCATAGTTAATATCAAAGAATGGTGAAATTGCAGATCTAACATTTATTCCACCTTTATTTGACTCCATATCAAACATGGCCATTGACTGAATGTAGCGTCCTCCAACCCCTGCGTACAATGCAAAAGTACTGTCAGACCCAAAGATTTTTCGGCCATATCCAAAATTGTACTCTCTGTTCCAAACAAATTTTATTCTTGAACCTTCAGTGATTTCACTCAATGACTTTGGATTATTCGCTTTCCCCTTAAAAACCGCATTTAATGTATCTTCTGACAATCCATTAGAATTTGCAATCGTTGTGGTATCACCATCAAAAGCAATTTGTAGAGAATCAAAATAATTTGAAGTTCGTCCGCGAAAAACCAGGTCCGTTGTTTGTTTGTTGAGTTGAGAATACCAATTATAGTTTTCAGTTACTGAAACAGCAATTCCACCAAATTTTTCACTTTGATATGAAGCACCAAACCAATTATAATTAAAATTTATAGCCATTCCAGCTTCAGCATAATCTGCAGCGGCTTCCCTTTGAGCGTCGTAATCAAAGTCTTCGTTTTCATTTCCAGTAGCTTCATTATAGATTGCATTATAAGCATTTCTCAACCTTTCTTTATCTAATGTAGGACTAGACATTCCGAAAGAAAACTCTGAAGTCCCCATTGTTATTTTTTTATCAGAATAACCTGTACCCCATCCTAGTGCAGAGTTGTTTATCCCTAAACTTTGATAGTCTGTTAAAAATGTTGTCGCTACTCCTTTACCAACTGCTGTATATGCTGTTCCTTGAGTTTGAGCGCTTAATTGTCCTGCGATTACTAATGAGCAACCAAAAATAAAGTGTTTGTAATTCATCTATATTTGTGTTAAGTTAACCTTCTTCTAAATCTTTTCGGTGTATTAATACCAATTCATTATCCAGTTTAATAATGTCAAAATATTCAATATAACCGTCATTTGTTACAAATTTCAATCTTTTTTCTTTCTTGATCAAAATCCATTTCTTTGGACTTTTGGAAACTGAATGAAAGCCTGAGTTGCAACCATCTGTGAACACAAAGTCAATACTTCCAGTCTCACGAAAAGACCAGTTATGTTCGCCACAATCATAGGATTTACAACCTGGAGATTTGTGTTCAAATCTAAGCGTATCTGCTTTTTCATCCCAATTGACATCACCACAAGCTCTCCATGTTCCTATAAAATCTTCTTTTGAAAAAGTAAAACTGTCTTTAGAAACAGATAAACTATCCTGTGAAAATGCTAGTAGGTTAACAAAAAATACATTAATTAAAAGTAGTGTTATACGTTTCATGATAGTGAATTTAAAAAATATTTTACACTTCTAAGATAATATTAACTCTTAATCTTTAACGGATATTTTAAACAATTCGTTGGAAGGGTATTGTTTGAGTATTAATTCACCTTCCTCTAGAACTCCATAAGTATTGTATTTCAACCAATCACCTAAATTTATATAACGGCTGTTATCACCTACTTTTATATCCAAAGGAAGGTGACGATGACCAAAAACAAAGTAGTCGAAATGTTCGCTTTTGAGCACATCTTTTGAGTATTGAACCAACCATTCGTTATTTTCTCCTAAATAGACTTCATCTTCATTACCTGTAGCCGCTCTGCTTTTTCTAGAAGAGTAATTTGCTAACCAAATACCTAAATTTGGATGTAATCGTGCAAAACACCATTGAAAAAATTTATTGTTAAATACTTTTTTTAGAAACTTATAACCTTTATCACCTGGACCAAGTCCATCACCATGACCGATAAAAATAGATTTACCTTGTGTTCTTATTACAATGGGTTCGTTGTGAATTTCAACTCCAAGTTCTTTTTCGTGATAGCCAAACATCCACATATCGTGATTCCCAGTAAAAAAATGGATTGGAATCCCATGATCAGTAAGCGCTGCAATTTTGCCTTGGAGTCGTACAAATCCTTTTGGAATAGCGTGTTTATATTCAAACCAAAAATCAAAAATATCGCCAACTAGATAAATCGCTTCTGCATCGTCTTTGATTTCATCTAACCATCGAACAATAAGTCTCTCTCTTTCGATACTAACTTCGTGGCTAGGAACTCCTAAGTGAAAATCAGAAGCAAAATATATTTTTTTGTTATTCGAAGAGTTCATTTTAATTAATGACCGTAAATTGACTCAAGTGCTGCTTCAAGTTGTGGTCCTCTTAAACGTGTGTTTATAACTTTTCCTTCCTCATCTATTAAGACTGTATACGGAATACTTGAAACATTATATTTTTTAGCGGCTGCAGAGTTCCAATACTTTAAGTCAGAAACATGAGCTTCCCACTTTAAATTATCTTGTTCAATAGCATTTACCCAACGGTCTTTATCTTTATCTAAAGAAACTGAAAAGACTTCAAATCCATCATCCTTATATTTTTCGTATAGTTTCACAACATTTGGGTTTTCTTTGCGACACGGTCCACACCATGAGGCCCAAAAATCAATCAATACAACTTTCCCTTTATAATCTGAAAGCTTCATCGTGTCCCCTTCAGGATTTGGCATTTCAATATCTTCGACTTCAGAACCTGGAGATAACGGTTGGGAAGCAGCTAGTTTTTCTTTATTGTTCTCGTATTCTTGAACTATATTTTGAACAGTTGGGCTTTCACCAAAGCCACTTTCCAATCCTTTTACAACTTTTTCATACAATTCAAATTCTTTTTCAAGATCAAATGAGCTTAGAACAGCAACTAAAGCTGGAGATTCTGGGTTTTGTTGAATAAACCGTTGACGTTTTGCTTGGTATTCTTGAAAAACTGGTTTAAACTTCTCGTTAACCTCTTTTTGTTTATCAGGATTTGCCTTAAGGTATTGATTAGCCGAATCTAGTTTCGCTTTATAAGTTGTATTATATCTCAAAAACTCGTTTAACAAAGTAGAAGATTCAGAGCCAATGATATTTGAATGTGTAAACAAATTATCACCGTCACCATACACTTTAACTTCATCCTGACCTTCAATAATTAAATTGATCTGTTGATCATCTGGGAGTTTTAATAAATAATAATCGTTCTCACTAAACTCAACTTTTGATTTAAAAACCCCTTCTTCATCGACGTCAATAGTAGCGATAGTTTTGTTATCATTACCTTTATTTTGGACGATATCAAAACTATCACCTTCTTCAGGAAAGTTAAATATTTGTCCAGATAGCTTCACTTTAAATGTGTCTTGGGCAGATGTAAAACCTACCAAAGTTAATACTGTAATAACTGTTAATATATTTCTAATCATAATTTAAACTTATTTTCCGAAGATCTCTTTCAATTTTTGTTCCAAAGAGGCACCTCTTAATTTTGTTCCTATAATTTTTCCTTCTGGATCAATCAAAACAGTGTGTGGAATACCATTAAACTGATAAGTTGAAACTACTTCAGACTTCCACCCTTTTAAATCACTTACATGATGATCCCAAATTAAGTTATCCGCTTTAATTGCTTTTAACCATCTGTCTTTATCTTCATCTAAAGAAACACTAAAAATAGTAAAATTTTCTTCTTTGTATTTATTGTACAATCGCACAACATTAGGGTTTTCCTGGCGACAAGGCTTACACCATGAAGCCCAAAAATCAATTAATACATAATTTCCTTTTAAATCAGATAATTTTTTCATTTCACCTGACTTATTTGGCATTGAAATTTCTGGGGCTATATTATTTTTAGAAAAAGCCTCATAATCATCGAATCCTTTTTCAACTTGTGCCACCTGTGCACCAATATTCTTAGTCATTGGATGATCTGGATATTTTTCTTCAAAAGCTCTATGCATATTTTGAAGAACTTTCAAATGAGATTTATCATAATTTTCATAGCCCATCATTGGCATAAGATTCGTCATTAGTAAAATATTGGCAGGATTTGAAGGATTATCCTCTATCGTTTCGATAATATAGTCATCCATTGATTGTTTGTTATCCATTACCATTTTAGATATCTTTTCTTGACTGTATTGTTCTGGGTTTTTTACAGATTTCTGCCAATCAATGAACTTTTTCAATTCTTTCATATAACCGTTTACAGCTTCAGCCCACTCTGTTCCAGAATAAACTACTGATTGGTTAAAATCATTAAAATTTGTTTGAATAAACACAGAGTCATTTGGTGCTAATGTCATTGGAATAACACGAGGTTCTTGTCCCTTTGGAACATTCTCTTCTATTCTCATTTGATAAAGCCCCATATCCTTAATTGCTCCTTGAATTGAAAAGTTACCTTCTTCATCTGAGTTTCCCTTAGCAATTACCACTGCACCTTTATCGGTATTTGCTTCAATAATTAAAGGGACTTTTGGTCCATTCTTAATATTGCCAGTGATTGTAACATTCGGCTCCAAATCTGGATCTTTCATCCATTGGCTTGATGAATCTTCTTTGTTTTCAGTTTTTTCTTTTGAATCACGCTGTGTTTTAGAACTTCTTTTTTCTTCTCCACAAGAAAATAATAACGTACTAAATAGGAGTAAAAATATATAGTTTTTCATCTTTTAATTTTCTAGCATTTCACGCATTAATTTATTTGCAGCCTTTGGATCGGCTTTACCTTTGGAAACTTTCATTAATTGTCCCATAAAAAATCCAACCAATTGTTTTTCGCCATTTCTATAACGTTCCACTTCCGAAGGATGTTGCTTTATTACTTCTTCAATAAATGATTTAATTGAACCTTCATCTGAATCTTGAGTTAAATTCATCGCTTCAGCAATTACTTGTGGTGACTTTTCGGCATCCTTAATAAGTGCTGGAAACAACTTCTGAGAAGCAATTGTATTGGATATTTTACCCGAATCTATCATTGCAATTAACTCAGCCATTTGCTTTGGCGAAATAGGAAAATCTTCAATCGTTTTTCCTTGCTGATTCAAGTAAGAACGTACATCACCGTTCATCCAGTTTGCTGCAATTTTGTAGCTTTTCGTATGTTGAATTAATTCTTCAAAATATCCCGCAAAAGGCTTGGTTGAAATAATATTTGAAGCATCGTAATCCGATAAACTCAATTCTTTTGTGTACTTTTCAAATAAAGCATTTGGAAGTACTGGCATTTCGTCTTTCACCCTTTGAATATGTTCTCTGGTTACAGATAATGGCTGTAAATCTGGCTCAGGAAAATAACGATAATCATTCGCTGCTTCCTTGGTACGCATGGAAATAGTTCGTGTATTCACTGCATCAAAAGATCGTGTCTCTTGTGCAATTGGTTCACCTTTTTCTACCATTTCAATTTGGCGCACAATTTCATAATTAATCGCACGCTGAACATTTCGAATTGAATTCATGTTCTTCACCTCTACCTTAGTTCCAAACTCTGGAGCGCCTTTCAAGCGAACAGAAACATTGGCATCACAACGCAAACTTCCTTCTTCCATGTTTCCATCACAAATCTCCAAGTAACGCACTAATTGACGTATTTCAGTTAAGTAAGCATACGCTTCATCTCCGCTACGCATATCTGGTTCTGTAACGATTTCAAGTAAAGGAGTTCCAGCACGATTTAAATCCACAAGTGTGTCGTATATATCTACATCGTGAATACTTTTACCAGCATCTTCCTCCATGTGAATACGAGTAATGCCAATTTTCTTTAATTGTCCATCCCCAAATTTCAAGTTAACGTGACCATTTGTACAAATTGGCGTTTTATCTTGGGTTATTTGATAGCCTTTCGGCAAATCTGGATAGAAATAATTCTTTCTTGCAAAATATTGGTGGTCTGCAATCTCACAGTTTAACGCCAAGCCCAATTTGATGGCGAACTCAATTGTTTTTTTGTTCATTTTAGGCAATGTCCCTGGATGTCCCAAAGTAATTGCACTAATATTTGTATTGGGCCGTGCACCGTATTCATTTACGTCATTGGAATACGCCTTTGTTTTCGTCAGCATTTGGGCATGAACCTCCAGTCCAATAACTGCTTCGTATTTGTCTAATAATTCTTTTGTCATTCTCTTTTGCAACTGGTTAAACTCTCGCAATTAATTCAGAAATAATCTTTGTCATTTTAGGTTCTTGACGACTCGCAACATCTATCACATCTTGAACACTCACTTTCTGAATTTTTCCTTCCACTCCTAAATCAGTAATAATAGAAATTGCAAAACACGGTATTTCCATGTGACGCGCAACTATAATTTCAGGTACAGTGGACATTCCCACAGCATCTGCTCCTAATATACGAATCATTTTGTATTCAGCTGGAGTTTCCAATGTTGGACCAGTTAAACCTGCGTAAATTCCTCTTGCTATTCGAATATCGTTTTCTTTAGCAATGTTTTCAGCAATTCCAATCATATCCACATCATATGCATCACTCATATCTGGAAAACGTGGACCTAATTCGTCAACATTTTTTCCGATTAATGGGTTGCCAGGGAAGAGATTAATATGATCATCTATAATCATAATTTCTCCAATAATATGATCTGGGTTAACTCCTCCTGAAGCATTACTTACAACCAATCGTTCAATACCTAATTTTTTCATCACTCGCACAGGAAACGTTACTTCTTGTAAATCGTAACCTTCATAAAAATGAAAACGTCCTTGCATTGCAACTACGTTTTTACCTCCGAGTTTACCAAAAATTAACTTACCACTGTGACTTTCTACAGTAGAAACAGGGAAGTTTGGAATATCCTCATAGGAAATCACATCAATGACCTCTATTTCCTTAACCAAACCACCTAGCCCAGTTCCCAAAATGATTCCAACAGTTGGTTTTATATCTGTATTTTTATTAATGAAAGCTACAGCATCGTCAATCTTTTTTAACATGTTCATTTATTTTCTTTAATAACTCTTGTTCTCTGTCAATTTTTACGGATATTTCCTGATAAAACCACGGATAATCTACAATTAAAGGTTTTATAACAGGAGTACACAAACGCACAAAGTCTTTTGAAGTTGTGATAATGCATTTTTTATCCGTTGCAAATGTATCAAATAAATTGTGAATTTTCCGTATATCCTTCGCAGTGAAATCATGGTGATCTGGAAAAGAAACGTGCTCGACTGGTGCTATTTCGCTCAAATATTCCATTAGTGGTTGCGGAGTTGCAATTCCGGTAACCAATACAAATTGTTCGGGAACTTCAAAAACGCCGTCATTGACAGGCAGTATATCACCATAAACAACTTCCGAAAAACAAACGAGTGTTTTAGAATTGAGTTTCATTTTTCGTTCAATGTCCATTTTTAATTTTTGGCCAAGTTCTTCAGGACATTTGGTTACAATTACAACATCTGCACGTTTCTTTTCAGAACGAAATTCTCTCAACCTTCCAGCTGGAAGAACAAAATCATTATAAAATGGATTTGCATAATCTGTTAATAAAATATTTACATCCCTGTGGATGTAACGGTGTTGGTAAGCGTCATCCAAAACAATCAACTTTGTCTTTGGAACCAATTCAAGTAACTGCTTCCCTCCTATCACACGTTTTTCTGCAACAGCCACCGCAACTTGATTTTCATGTTTTTTTTTATAAAATAAGGCTTCATCCCCTACTGTTTTTGGTTGTGCGTTTTTGGTTACTAAAACGAATCCTTTCGAAGTTCTACCATAGCCTCGAGACAAAATAGCCGTGGGTATCTGATTTTTAAATTTCGAAACAATCCAATCTACATGAGGTGTTTTACCCGTCCCACCAACAGACAGGTTACCGACAGACACAACTGTTGCGTTGACTCCTTCTACCTTTTTAATTCCAAGGTTAAATAACACATTACGAAAATGTATCACTCCTCCATAAAGGAATGAAAACGGTAGTAATATGAAGCGAAGTATTTGCATTGTTGCCAAAAATAGGGAAAAGTAGGATAATGATGAGTTTTTTGGTTGGATTTATATAAACATGTCAAATGATCTATTGACTTGTATCTTTTGAGGTGTGTATAGTTCTAATTATCAAGCACAATATCATTAAATTTGGAGTATACTTTAACATTAAAAATATTGCTTATGAAAACAATTAATTATTATTTAGCGCTCCCTTTAATTTTCCTTGCCAATCTTGGTTCGGCTCAAAATTATGATGTAAATTACTATACAGACACTTATGAAAGTCTTACGAATTATGATACTGTAGATGAATCGGATCCCGAAGTTGATGGTTTAGGCAGTGAACTGTATGGGGAAATCCCTATTGGTTTTGATTTCGAAATAGAAGGTGAAACTTTTGACTCATTAAAAGTATCAGAATCTGGTTACATTAAGTTTATTTCGTTCAATACAGACATAGCTTACATCTCTATATTCGACTGTGATTTAGAGGATTTTAACAACTCTCCATCAAACTCTCCTATCGTTTACTCGACTACTGGTACACCTGGAAATCGTATTTTTAAATGTGAATATATAAAAAAAGGTTTTGTAAACGATTCCGAGAAAAACGATTATGTAAACTTTCAGGTATGGCTTTATGAAAACTGCAATGAATTTGAAGCTAGAATTGGAGATATGGCTATAGAAGCTTCAGAAACAGATTTGTTTTACGGGGGGAATCCTGCTCCAATAATAGGTTATGGCAACTATGAGCTTTCTCAATATTATGGAATCTCTGGTAATTATAATTCTCCACAACTAGATTGGAGTTCAACCACATTGTCCAGCGTTCCTCCAAATGGCACAGTTTACAACTTCACAAATTGTACTGCTGGGATTAAAGAATCCACTTCAGAAAGTTTTTCTGTAAGTCCAAACCCAACAAGTGGTAAGATTTTAATTAACTATGGGAATCTTACAAATATAGAAAGTATTGAGGTTATGAATTCACAAGGTCAAGTAGTAAGGTCAATGGATCAACTTGAGTTTAGTCATTTAGAAATAGACCTTTCTGATCTTGATAATGGGCTTTATATGATAAATGTGTATACTGGAAGTGATAGATTGACAAAGAAAATTGTGAAACAGTAAGTAATAAAGTAATATATGCCTCAATCATCAGCTGTGGAAGAGCTATCACAGATTGTTTCTTCCATGGCTTTTAGTAATTATTCAAGTTATGAAGAAATACAAACTTTTACTTATAATCGGATTTCTAATAATCGGGTGTAAAAAAGATAAAGTAAATGATCCCATTATCGAAGAGGACAACTATTATCAATCAAGTGGAAATCTACTTATCTTAAAAGTTAGTAACAAATTGGGAGAAGCTTATGAATACAATTTAGCTTCCACTGAGTTAATCAATGACTCGCTTAACATTCAGGTTGAAAATAATTCTGATGGACTTTATCAATATAGCTATTGGAAATATTTGCCAAATTCAGACACTTTGTTTTGGCGTTATTCAAACAACTACACATTTTCAACTGCATCTATTGAGCCTGAAAAGTTGTTACAATTAGAAAGTGAAATTGTTTTAGATACTTCTTTATTTCAAAATATTTTTAATCAATCCAACATAGACTACGCTTCACTCTGGAGTAAGGTTTCAAATCTGGAAATTGTTAAAACCTTTAGAAATGCTTCACCTAATTCCAAAATAGGAATCTCTCGTCAGGTGATAAATGAATTTGATGAAGAACTTGGGTTTGGAGTGTCAAAGGAGATTTTTATTTTGATTTTTGTAAAATAATGAATATAAGTTTACAAGTATTTACATTTATAGAAGTTACACGCATAAAAACAATTTCCTAACAAAATTCCTTCCTCACAATCTACGAATGATTAATTTTACCACTTCATAAAAAATTCATACCATGAAAGAAACAGCTCTTACAAAAGTACACGAAGAATTAGGTGCGAAGATGGTGCCTTTTGCAGGATATAGTATGCCTGTGCAGTATAAAGGATTAAAACACGAACACGAAGTTGTACGAACAGCAGTTGGAGTTTTTGATGTGTCTCACATGGGTGAATTCTTTTTACGTGGACCAAAGGCTGAAGCTTTATTGCAAAAAATCAGTAGTAATGATGCAAGTAAACTCGTTGTTGGAAAAGCACAATACAGTTGCATGCCCAACGAGAACGGTGGAATCGTAGATGATCTAATTATTTACAAAACCAAAGAAGATGAGTTTTTATTAGTTGTAAACGCATCCAACATTGAAAAAGACTGGAACTGGATTAAAAAACACAATGATATTGGCGCAGAAATGATAAATGCTTCTGATGAATGGAGTCTTTTAGCAATTCAAGGGCCTAGAGCGGCACAAGCGATGCAGTCGCTAACAAAAACTGATCTTGAGAATATCAAGTTTTACACCTTTGAAATAGGAGATTTTGCGGGTTGTCCTGATGTGATTATTTCTGCTACTGGCTATACAGGTAGTGGTGGTTTTGAAATTTACGTGCCTAACGAGTCTGCAGAAAGAGTATGGCATGCTGTACTTGAAGCTGGTAAAGATTACGGTATTGAACCTATCGGTTTAGGAGCTAGAGATACTTTGCGACTAGAAATGGGATACTGCCTATACGGAAACGATATAGACGACACAACTTCTCCACTCGAAGCTGGATTGGGATGGATTACAAAATTCACAAAGGACTTTATCAATAGTGACAACCTTGTAAAACAAAAAGAGGATGGTATTCAAAAGAAACTGGTTCCTTTTGAACTAATTGATAAAGGAATCCCAAGAAAAGACTATCCAATTTTTGATATAAATGAAAACGAAATTGGTCGAGTAACTTCTGGTACGATGTCTCCCTCTTTAGACAAAGCGATTGGTTTAGGCTATGTTCCAGTTGAATTTAAGGAAGAAGGCACAGAGATTTTTATCGGTGTTAGAAATAAGTTGTTAAAAGCAAAAGTTTCTAAATTGCCGTTTTACAAGGGGTAGTTTGAAGTTCTGAGTTTAGAGTTCTAAACCAAATTTTATTCAACTCCATAATCTTTTAAGCTGTAGTGTACTTCCGTTCCGTACTGAATCGCTGTGGTATCGAAGTCTTTGATCGTCAAATCCTTGAAGCTCCTGTGAATGAGTCCAATATTTTTTCCATAAACTTCATATTTTCTTCTATAGTCTACAAGTGAGAAAAAATCTTCATATTCAACACGGACAGAAGAATCAATTTGACTCCCTCCTATTGAGTAAGGCTTAAATAAATCCTCATAGTAAACTTCCTGTGGATCATCTGTATTAAATGCATTAACATTCCAAGTTTTATCAGAAGTTATCGCAAAGACCAATCTTATTTTTCGTTGATTTTCCTCAACAATTTCTCCTCTACCTTGGTCAATTATTGCCGTCCAAACTCTTTCATCAATTAATTCATCCGTTTCTGCATCGTAAGCGTATCTAAAAATTTTACTTGCTGTTCGATTTTCGTTATCAACAATATCTTCTCCTACGACTGTTTTTAATGTATAACGAACTGTATCATGACTTGGTGAGAGTTCAACATCGTGAAATATTTCCATTACATCATAAGTAACAAACTTACCTTTATCCAAGCCAAAATACTCATAGCCAAATTCAGGGGTATCATCACTTTTCTTACAACTGAGAATTGTCAGAGCAAAGAAAAGTATATAAAAGAGGTTTCTCATACACAACTATAACGTAAATGAAACTATAAAAGTTGTTATTCGTTAGGATTTTTACCTTCAGCTTTGAGTTTTTGCATGTAATCTTTCAATTCTTTACCTTCTAGTTTTTCTCCTTTCAAATAGTATATTCTTCCATTTTCTTTTCCTTTTTCGTCATAAGCAATCCACCAGCCGTGTTTTTGTCTATTTTTCCAACGTTCTTGTATCATCAATTTACCATTTGGATGATAACGCTTAACAACTCCTTCAAACTTACCCTCCACATATTTACCTTCTAGTTTTTTAGTTCCTCCTGGAAAGTATTCGATGACAGGACCATTCAATCGACCATTTTTATAAACTGCCTCGCGCATTACTTCTACAGTCTTGTCATGCTTTATCTCTGGCACATAATACGTAATTCGCTCACCGTGAAGTTCTCCAACTTTATACGTTTCTTTAAAGCTAATTCTACCCGAAGGACCATAATGTGTCCAAACACTATCTTTTTCTTGATTTTTATAGATTCCATAAGCAAGTAACTCTTTGTTTTCATGATAAAAATAAGCTTCTGATCTTGGGCTATTTTCTTCGTGTTTTACAATCATTCTTACTTTGTTTGAAGGATAATAATAAACAAACTCACCTACAGGTTTGTCATCTTTAAACTGCCCTTTATATCTTGGAACATTTGAACGTTCAAAGTACTTAATCCATTCCCCTTGTTTTCTCCCTTGACCATCAACCTGATTAACATCTTGAGCGTAAACCGTTGACAAGAGAAAAATTCCTATACAAAAGACCAATAGTTTCATATTAATATTTACTAATTTTTACTAATTTGTAAAGCAAACTCTTTTAAACTATTCACCTTTAAATCAGCTTCAAGTTTAGTTTTCTCTAAAGAGTTTAATAATACTGTTTTCATTCCAAGATTTATTCCAAACTCAATATCGCTATCAGTATCTCCAATCATAACGGATTTGAAAAAATCAATTTCAGGAAACATTTCTTTGGCTTCTAAGGCCATTGACTTATTTGGTTTCCTTCTGTCATTATCCGCTCCACGTAGATTTGTAGCAACAAATATAGCGTCAAACTTAACTCCATATTCTGACAACTTATCGAGCATATAACGATGAACATCGTCAAGGTTACGTTTTGACATAATTCCTTTAGAAATACCTTGTTGGTTTGTAACGACTATGATTTTATTAAATTGCTCTTTAAGCTTATTTAAAGCTTCAGGCACACCTTCTAAAAATTTGAACTCTTCAGGTTTTGTGATGTATCCATCAAAATTTCGTTTATTGATAACGCCATCACGATCCAAAAATAAGGTCCAGCTTTTGTTTACGTTCCAGTCCTTAACATCTTGCATTATTCAAGTGTTTTTTCAACTAAATAAACATTTCTTGAAGATGAATTTCTGCCTATCATTTCTGCAACAAAACCGGCCAAAAAGAATTGAGCACCTATAATCATGGCAGTTAAAGAAACAAAGAATTCTGTACGTTGAGCTAATAATCTTGCGTGACTTCCGGTAAAAAGACTAATTAGCTTATCAATTCCCAAATAGAGTGCAAAACCAAACCCAATAATAAAAAGTAAAGTTCCAATTGCTCCAAAGAAATGCATTGGTTTTTTACCGAATTTACCCATAAAAACAACCGAAAGTAAGTCTAAAGGTCCATTCAAGAATCGATTGAGTCCAAATTTTGTTGTTCCATACTTTCTGGATTGGTGTTGTACAACCTTCTCTCCTATTTTTGTAAAACCTGCGTATTTAGCCAATGGTGGAATGTACCTATGCATATCTCCATACAATTCAATACTCTTCACCACCGAGTTTTTATATGCTTTTAAACCACAGTTAAAATCGTGCAAGTAAATCCCTGTCAAACAACGCGCTGTCCAATTATACAATTTAGTAGGAAGTGTTTTTGAGATCGGATCGTATCTTTTTTTCTTCCATCCAGAAACTAAATCAAAGTCCTGCTCTTTAATCATATTAATCATCTCTGGAATTTCTTCAGGAGAATCTTGCAAATCAGCATCCATTGTCACAACATAGGTTCCTTTAACCATTTCAAAGCCTTTCTGTAGAGCCGCAGATTTTCCGTAATTACGCTGAAATTTAATTCCTTTTACACAACTATCTTTCTGTTTAAGAACCTCTATTATATTCCATGACTCATCTTTACTTCCATCGTCAACAAAAATTATTTCATAGCTATAATTATTTGCTTTCATCACACGAATGATCCATTCGTGCAATTCGGGAAGTGACTCTTCTTCATTAAAGAGAGGAACAACAATAGATATATCTAATTTTTCTGCCATTAGTCAACAAATCTACATAAAAATTTCATGTCAATAATTTGTTTTAAATCATTAATGAACTCAAAAGTTCAAATTTCACCAAAAATATCAATAATTAATAATGTGAGAAGCATGCAAAACCATATTATAACAGGGCAAACGTATTTAAAATCTAAATCTCGGAAAGAACGCATTTTGTCACGATTTTTGGAGCAAAAAGTCGCGCCAAAATAAGATATTTTTTATTATTCTTTAACCACGGGTTAAAACCCGTGGCAAAAGAACCTTTGGTTTTACTAAATCAACCCAAAAAGTAGTTTTAAATTCAAATGCGTTTGCCCTGCATATTATAACCACTTATTTCGAAGTAAAATCAAATTGACCCCATAGTTAATTAAGGCTAACAAAAGGACTTTGGCATGTTGTCCATTTTATTATTTTTACTTGATTCATTACTCCATATCAATAGTGTCCGGATAAAATAAATAAGACCTCTCGCGATGCTACTAATGACATATTTTATCATATGATTGATAATCAACGCTTAAGTAGCTTAGCTCTGCCACACTCAATAAAATTCCTCACTCGATTATTAGTGACGAGTGACATAGTGACGTTGTCTCGTCGAACGAGATTTAGTGACGAATTTACCGAATCCGTCGGCACTTTGTGTA
>JBBEBO010000113.1:0-22778 GCA_040882265.1 Brumimicrobium sp.
AATATATGGTCACAATTGCTAAATTTATAACGGATATTAATTACTATGAAAGCTCACATCGATAAAGTTGTAAAGCATATTGCTTTGTTGACACTTGTTCTGTCAGCAATTATAATGGGCTATATTGTTTATGAGCTTTCAATAACGAAAGCTAATATTGCAAAATCATTAGTAGACAAAGCGCTAGATCAAACGCATCACGAACTTGAAGATTTTTTTCATCCTGTTAAGAATCAGTTAAAAACATCTACAATTCAGGCTCAGATGAAACCTATAAATGATTTTACACTTGTTGATTACAATAAACTTTTTGTTCCAATAATTCAAAACTACCCACAAATTTCTTCTCTAGGTATTGCAACTAACGAAGGTTTTGAGCACGATATCATACTTGAAGGCAATGACGAATGGATTACCCGTGAAATACACATTGATAAGACAGGTTTTCAGGAGTTCTGGACGGCATATAAGGTTGATGGCAATCGAGTTCAAATTGATTCGAGTTGGACATCATTGGCTGAGCATGACCCAAGATCAAGACCTTGGTATATTGGTGCTGATAGAAAACAAAATGAACTTTACTGGACATCACCTTATGTCTTTAACACTAATAATAAAGCAGGAATTACAGTCTCATCATCTTGGACAGATCCTTTCGATGATAGTTTACATGTTATTCTAGCTTACGATTTGACATTAGAGAGCATTTCTCAATTTACAAAAGAGATACGTCCAACTTCTAATGGAGAGGTGATGATAACTACAGGAGATAAGACTTTTGTAGTTGGTGCACCACGTAGAATTGATAAAAACGATAATAGAATTGAGTTCCTGTCACTTGCAGATAGTATTGATCAACACGAATTGAGACAAGTTTTGGAACACCAAGAAACTGGAGAGGCTTTTTCTTTTGAATCGAAAGGTCAAAACTGGTGGGGAATATGTGAGCGTTTTGAACTGAATAAAGATCAATCATTTATGATAATTGTGGCGCTACCCGAAAATGATTTTTTGGCAGAAATTAACGAATCTCAGAAGCTTATGTCCGGAGGTTTTTTTGGGATTTTATTGTTGACTTTTTTAATTATGAGGAGTCATAATAAACAGGTGAAAAACCAACGTTTATTGAAGGAAAAAAACAATGAGATTACCCATCAAAGTAAGCTATTATCTACAAAAAATAGAGAAATAATGGATTCGATAAATTATGCAAAACGAATTCAAACGGCTATTCTTCCTCCTGATCGGCTTGTTCAGAAATACTTAGATAATTCATTTGTACTTTATTTACCAAAAGATGTTGTTGCAGGCGATTTTTACTGGATGCAATCTATTATAAACGATAAAAATGAATCGGTTATTCTTTTTGCAGCTGCAGATTGCACTGGGCATGGTGTTCCTGGTGCAATGGTAAGTGTAATGTGTCACAATGCCCTCAATCGTTCAGTGAAGGAATTTGGGCTGTTAAAACCAAATGAAATATTAGGTAAGACACGTGAACTTGTTTTAGAGGAGTTCTCTAAGAGCGAGGATGATATGACTGACGGTATGGATATCTCACTTTGCTCTTTAAATACTACAACAAATGAATTGCTATGGGCTGGTGCAAACAATCCTCTTTGGATTTTTAAAAAAGAAGCTACAAAAGATTCAATAATAGAAATAAAACCAGATAAACAGCCTGTAGGTAAACATCCTGAAGAAAAACCTTTTACACTTCACAAATTAAAACTTGATGTGGGTGATTTGATTTATATTTTTACAGATGGTTTACAAGACCAGTTTGGAGGTGACGAATTTAAGAAATTTAAACCTTTGCGTTTTAGAAACTTGATATTAGAGATCCATCACTTATCACTTGAAGAACAGAGATTAAAAGTACTTCAGACATTCAAAGAATGGAAAAAGGATGAAGATCAAGTTGATGATATCTGCATAATTGGTGTTCGAATTTGAAAATAGGATTGAATTCTATAATGAAAACCGAGAAAACACTTATATTTGAAGTCTAGCAGATAAAAATAATCAAAAGATATGGCATTAGATAAAATTGGAATTGCTAAACGAATAGCTCAAGAGCTTGAGGATGGATGGTATGTTAATTTAGGGATTGGTATTCCTACTTTGGTGGCTAACTATGTTCCGGATGGTATTTCGGTTGAGTTTCAATCTGAAAACGGTATTTTAGGTATGGGAAACTTCCCTTTTGAAGGTGAAGAAGACGCAGATTTAATAAATGCTGGAAAACAAACTATTACCGCTCAACCTGGTGCAGTCTTCTTTGATTCAGCAATGTCTTTTGCTATGATTCGAGGAAAACATGTTCAGTTAACTGTTCTTGGTGCGATGGAAGTGGCCCAAAATGGTGATATTGCCAATTGGAAAATTCCCGGTAAAATGGTAAAAGGTATGGGTGGAGCAATGGATTTAGTTGGGTCTGCTGAAAATATCATCGTTGCCATGATGCACACGAATAAAAGGGGAGACTCAAAACTGTTGAAACAATGTTCGCTTCCCTTAACTGGTGTTGGGTGTGTAACTAAAATTGTTACAAACTTAGCTGTTCTCGAAGTAAAAAATAATAAATTTCACTTGATCGAACGCGCTCCAGGTGTATCTGTAGAAGAAATTAAAAGTGCAACTGAAGGAGATTTGGATGTTCCTGACAATGTACCAGAAATGAGTTTATAGCCTAATACTAAACTAAATGATAAAGAAGTTATCAATTCTGATTCCTGCCTACAATGAAGAGGCTACAATTACTTCAATTCTTGAAAAAGTATTGGAAGTTGAATTACGAGATAATGTTTCAAAGGAAATTATAATCGTAAACGATTGCTCCAAAGACAGAACTGTAGAGAGAATTGAAGCTTTTATAGCGAAACATCCCGAATCTGATATCCGCTTGTTTTCGCAAGAGGTTAACCAAGGAAAAGGAGCTGCAATTAATAGAGCTATACAAGAATGTTCGGGTGATTATTTAATAGTTCAAGACGCCGATTTGGAATATGATCCTATGGAGTATAATCACTTGTTGAAACCAGTTTTTATGGATAACGCAGATGTTGTTTATGGCTCGCGATTTATGGGACATCAGCCTCACAGAATTTTATTTTTTTGGCACTCTATAGGTAACAAGTTTTTAACGCGTTTGAGTAATATGATGACAAACCTTAACTTAACAGATATGGAAACATGTTATAAGTTGATTAGAACTTCAATCGCTAAAGACATAAAAATTAAGGAAAATCGCTTTGGAATAGAGCCGGAAATCACCGCAAAGCTTTCAAAAATTAAACGTATTCGTATCTATGAAGTAGGAATTTCATATTATGGAAGAACATACGAAGAAGGTAAAAAAATTGGATGGAAAGATGGACTAAGAGCCATTTGGTGTATTTTTAAATACAAATTTTCAAACTAATACCTTCCTTTTTTAAATAGTGCATGATATAGATTTCTGTAGGCAATTGAAAATTCAAGAGAGCCGCCTTGATGGGTGTTTCTGAGTTTTGAAACTGTTACATCATACGAAATTCCAAATTGAAACCCTTTGAAGTCAAGCATAAATGCGGGGATAATTGCATCACCTATTCTTGAATACATTCCAAATGCAACATAAGCTTCTTGCCTTAAGGCAGTTATTTTTGTTCCTTCACTCATTCTATAACGAAACAATGCTCCTAATATTAATTGATTTTGAGCCCCTTGCATTATTCCAATAGCATTTGCATCTATCGACCACTTTGTTCCTGAAAAATCTTTTAACAAGGAGGCATGCCCTACAAATTTTCGATAAATCACATCGTTATCTATTCCATTATATCTAACAGTTGGCTGGTTAGCATGGTAAACAGCTGCTCCAATTTGAATTTTTATTTCTTCATTTCTTGCGAATGTATTGTTTTCACCATCGTATAAATAGTTTATACCAGCAGAAACATCAAAGTAATGATTTGATTTAAGTGAATTTCCTTCATTACTATTTAATGTTGGGTTAAATATTTCTCCATCCCATTGATCCTCAAAAACTAATTCGTTCATGTCGCCACTTCTAAAACCTAATCCACCTTGAAGTCCTGCGGATAAAGTGTGACCATTGCCCATAGGTAATATACCTGATAAGCTAAGTTGTGCTTGTTTACTTCCGTAATTTGCATCACCTCCAACATCATTCCATAAGAAAACACCAAGACCTAAATGCGCCTTATTATTTTGACGGGTTTTAAAAAAATTGACATCCGCTGAAACAGCAGTGGTGTGAAATTGGGTGTTAGAAGAAAGCCATTGACTTCGATGGTTTACTATTACACGTTCCCATCCATTGTATAACCCAGTTATTGCAGGATTTATCCAAAGTGGAGTTTGAGCAGTTTGAGAAAAGTGAATATCTTGAGCCTTAATCAATCCTGAAAAGAATAAAATAATAAATAGTAAGTAAAATAGTCTCATAACTTATCTAATTAGTGTGATATTTCCCGATTTTGTTTCTTTAGTTCCATCTGTATAATTGATTTCAAGTGAATAGGCATACACTCCAGTATTGAGTAAGCGACCATTATATTGACCATCCCATTTGAAATTTAATTCACTAGACTCAAAAACCTTATTTCCCCAACGATCGTAAATCGAAATTGAAAGTCCAGAAACATTGTCTCCAACTTTCCCACTGAAAAAATCATTATGTCCATCACCATTAGGAGAAAATGCATTTGGAACATTAACACCATGACCATCAGTTATTATTTCTTCCTCTCTAAAGACAGCGATAATGTTTTCATCTCCTTGTAAATCTATACCATTAGTATCGCTTTCAATAGGTGCATTGAGAGGACCCAAATCGTATTCCCAATGGTCGAATGTATAACCAGGATTCGCATCGGCGATCAATATTGTCTCAATGTTTCCAAAGTAAGAGGCTGTCCATGGAAATGTGGGTGCCCAGATAGAATTTACTTTAACTTCACCAGCTCCTATTGGATCAATATCAACGTTAAGTGCGTATGGACCTTTTAGATTGTAACAGTTTATTAAGCCATCATTTATTGCGACACATCTTTTTGTTATAGAGTCCTTTAGTTCTTGTACGGCGCCATCGTAACCAGCTTGAGTTCCACCCCATACTGAAATTTGCCTTGGCATTTCACTGGCAAAAGTGTTAAGCATGGAATCGAGAAGCGGGATGAGGTAATCACAAGAGAAGTATGTGTTATTTAAATCAATATACCTTGTTTTATAAAACTGATCGACTGTATTGTTTTCATTTATTAATTTCGATAAAATTGTAGTATGTCCTTGTCCCCCAGGATCTGGCAAGTTTTCAGCAATACATGGATCAGCATTTGAACTTTCATCAGGAACGCTTGTGTAGTTTACATAATGACCGAAACAGGCATCCATGTCCCATAAAGTATAGCGCCATTTTTTCTTTGTTTCATTCGGATTCCTTCCCCGCCACCAAGCTGTATTCCAATTTAGCCAATCTTTTGAGACAATAAATGAGTTTATAACAAAGTAATCGACAAGTGAACGCCAATTATATACACTATCCACATATTCAAAGTTGGCTTGAATTCCCATGTCATTTGTTTGAATAAAATTTAAAAGATTATCCCACTCAGGTTGAGCATCTGGAGCTCCATATTCTTCCCATGTTCCACCCCATGTTTTTAGAAAATGTAAACCATTTTCATTTTGTCCATAAAACTCGTCTTGATTATAATATTCATCAGTGAAATTGTGATCATCATATTTTTCACGCATTTCATATACTCCCCAATACTCTCCATTCAGGTAAACTATACAAGGTCGCCAAGTTCGTTCATCGAGTCTTAACCCTGCTTTCAGCGATAATGTTTGCACAAATGGATCTCGAATATGTGCTCCGTTTTCAAATGGATAATTGTCATTTGCACCAGCTTTAAAAATGATTCTTTTAAATTCATCACGTCCTTTATCTGGAAAAATTTGGTGATTAATTTTATGATTATCACCAAATTCATCTCTAACAATATAGTCAAACCCTCTTTGGTCATAAGCCCAGGAATCATTTCCATGTTTGTTAAATGCACCTATGGCAACCTCAATAAAAGTCCCATCTTCTTCAAAAAGTTCTAAATTTCCAGTGGGCTCATAAGTTCCTCCATTTCCATTTGCTATCAAATCATAAATTCCTGCTCCAGCTACAGAAACAACAGGAATTGTATGTGATTCATCAATGAAAAATGTTGCAGTAACTGGAATACTTTCTTCTTGTGCTCCAAATGTTGAAGCTCGAACGACTGTTGTTGTAGTAATGTTAATAGGACCTGAATAAAGTGTTGAAGTAGCATCAGGTGTTGAGCCATCAAGCGTGTACCTTACGTCAGCACCATTAGGAGCATTGATTTCAATATTTTGAGGGCCGTTATAAAATCCAGCTTGTTGCGTGAAAGAAGGGCGTTTCATATAAAAGTTACCGCCGCCTGAATTCACAGCATTTGGTGTTGGTGACGTAAATAAAGACCAAGTTGATGCACCGTCAGTTGTTCTTCCAAATGAATGATTCTCTTTAGTGATTTTGTTCGCAAGATGAACACTGTCTTCAATGTTTCCGCCCGGTGATGTAAGTATAACCCACTCTCCTTCCGTTTGAGATAATTTAAAACTAGGGTGGAGTTCATTCCCATTAACCGTATTTCTACTTGAGAAAAAAATCATTATTTTTTCACCAGCATTAACAGTAACACCATTTGGAACCTGCCATTTCAAAAGGTTTGTAGATCGGTCTGATAAATAATAGCCAGCTAGATCTACTTGACTAGCTCCAGTATTGATTAACTCGGCCCAATCTTCCGTTTCACCAAAAGCATCTGTAGCATTTCCTCGATTTGAACATGAAACCTCATTTATCAAAATTTGAGAATTACAAATGAGAGGAAGAAAAATGATCATCAATATATATCGTAAAAGCCTCATAATATTAGTGTTATTTTAAAATAAAATTAAGTGATTATTAAGGTTTTTCAAACTATAAACTATAAAAACTTGTAAATAGTTGCTTATAAACTATAAACTTATTGTTTTCATTTTATGCATTTTATGTACATTTGACTTAAATATCTGTTATAATGAAATTAAAAATATGTTTATTACTTGCGTTAACCATAATGTTTTTTGGTTGTAAAAAAATTGAAGGTGAAGGTGGTTCAGCCGAAATTGTTGGAAAAGTTTATTTCCAAGATGTCGATAACAATGGAAATCTAGTTGGTGATAAATATCCTGCACATGATGAACGTGTTTATATAATTTATGGAGCTGAAGGGAGTTATCACAACGATGACTATCGGTCGAGTTATGATGGTTCATATCGCTTTGAGTTCTTAACTAAAGGTACATACCAAATTTTTGCTTATCAAGAATGTAATACTTGCCCATCAGGAGATGAAGCGGTCATAAAAACTGTTACTGTTGATTCTAAGAAATCATCTACAAAAGTGCCTGATATTATTTTAGATAATTTTTAATGAGATTTTTTTTAACTATATCATTTTGTGTTCTGTTCCTTTCTATGTCTCATGGACAAAATCGATTTTGGCTTTCATCCGAAGTTAGAACAGATATTTTCACTAAAGACCTAAGAATACAGGGAGCATTACACAGTAGATTTTATGATCATGGTAGGTATGATAAAATTTTCCCAGAGGTTTCTTTAAAGTATAAAGTAAACAGTTGGTTTAAACCAAGCTTTGATTACCGTTATATATTTAATCAATCGCGAACAAATGACAGTAGATCCGTTGGTCATAGGGTTAACTTCAACTTAAATACTGATTTTGACTATGGAAGATGGGACTTTAAGCCTAGAATAAGGTTTCAATATAAATTTAGAGGTTTTTCTGGCGATAATGGATACGATCCTGATTTTGATAATGCGATACGTTTTAAGCCAAAACTCAAATACGATATCAAAGGGAGTAAATTTGATCCAGTAATTGAAAGTGAATGGTACTACAACCCTAATTTAGGTGAAGCTGGGCGACAGTTTACTAAATATCGATTTGCAATAGGTGTTGAAATTAATTTACCTAAAAAACACGAATTAACCGTGAAGTACAGGTATGATTACGAGTTTAATATAGCAGACCCTTTCCGTCATCACATTATAAGTTTAGCGCATACTTATGAGTATAAAAGGAAAAACTTTCGAGCAGACGGTCTTTAATTCGAACTCTCAACTCTCAAGCTAATATCTAACACCTCATCAATGTCTTCGTTTTGAGTTGCTTTAACTATTTCAAATTTATAGTCTCCCTTTATAGGAAATTGTTTAGAATCAAATCGCAATTTACTTTCAACAATAGTTCCAGAAACTCTACCTAACCAAGATCCATCAGGTCTTGCTAATGGAATACGCTGTGCAACTTTTGAAGTAGAGTTATCTGGTGCAGTTGTAATGACATGCACCCATATATTACTGAATTTATAATCAGTTGATGTGCGTAAAGTCATGATGAAATCATAAGAATTTATAGTGTCATCAACTGGTACATTAAAAGAAGCTGTGTCTCGTTCGGTCCATACTTCATCTTCGAAATTATGGACTTCGTCAAAATATGGTTGCTTCCCACAACTTGAAAGAAGTAGGAGAGCAACCGTTGAGAATAAAAACACCTTTATGTAATGACTATCACTTTTTACTATCATCTTTTGAACCTTTAGTTTCATTATCGTTTGGTCTCGGCTTACGAGGTGGACGACGTTTTTTATTTCTATTCGGTTTAGGTTTATTATCAGTTTTGTCAGTGGGTTTAGCTTCTTGCTTCTGAGCAGAATCTACTTTAGTGTCTCCCTGACTCTTCCCTTTTGGTGTGTTTTTTTTAGCCTGAAAAGGTTTCTTTTTCGGACTTTTATTTTGATTGCCCTGATTACTATTTTGAGGATTTTTTCGTTTATTTTTTCGCTTTTTCTTTTTCTTAAACGTCTTGTCAAAACGATTTAAATCATCTTGACCAACAACATTTGTATAATCAGGTTCTTTGATTTCCAAAGGCTCTTCAAAATCCTTTAAGTCTGTTGGCTTTTTCTTGTCTTTATTCAGCTCAATAATTTCTTTTACTCGTTCTGGTGTTAATGCAATTATTGCTGGGCCAGTTGGAGCATCTGTTTGGTGTAAATACCACATTAAACGTTTAAAAACATCTGTTTTTATATGAACCGCAGAACCTTTTTCAGTATGTAATCGAATTTCTGTTGAAGGAAAGTCTTTTAGTGCATCGAGGTACATATCCAATTCATAATTTAAACAGCACTTTAATTTACCACACTGTCCCGCAAGTTTTTGAGGGTTAAGTGATAATTGCTGGTATCTAGCCGCACTTGTAGAAACAGAACGGAAATCAGTAAGCCATGTAGAGCAACAGAGTTCTCTCCCACAAGACCCAATCCCTCCCAATCGAGCAGATTCTTGCCGTGCACCAATTTGGCGCATTTCTATCCTCACTTTAAATAATTCAGCTAATTCTTTTATCAATTGACGAAAATCTACACGCCCTTCTGCTGTATAATAAAAAGTAGCTTTTGAACCATCACCTTGATACTCAACATCAGAGATTTTCATATCTAAGTTAAGTCGAATAGCTATTTCACGAGATTGATGCATGGTTTTGTCTTCTTTACCACGTGCATCTACCCATTTATCAATTTCTTCCTGTGAAGCATGTCTTAAAATTTGACGTGCCTCATGTACTTTAAAAGTCGGCGCTTTTTTCTGAAGCTGTATTCTGACGAGTTCACCTACAATTGAAACTACTCCGACGTCATAGCCAGGACTGCCCTCAACTACAACAACATCTCCAACATTTAAGGTCAACCCTTTTAAATTTCTAAAAAAGGATTTACGACTGTTTTTAAATCGTATTTCAACTATATCAAATTGGCTTTTACCACTTGGTAGCTGCATATTAGCTAACCAATCGTAAACGCCTAGTTTATCGCATCCGCCAGAACTACAGGTTCCGTTATTTTTGCAACCGCGAGGAGTATCTCCTCCACTGCCACAACTTGAACATCCCATAGTCTTATATTTTTCCCAAAAGTAAGAAAATTGTTGCAGAACCTCGTATGATTTTACCGAAAAGAAAATAGCTTCTATATACGCTCATATCCTTAAGATTAGTTAGTATTAAATAGTTTTAAAGTTCAACTTTTTACTAAATTCGTTGAAGATTTAATTTTGGAGATTAAAAAAAGTATAGCAGATTGGAAAGAAGAACTTCTTTCGCCAAATCAAAACGATGTTTTGGTTAATCTTATTGGTGATAAAAATGCATTTCCATTAGAAAAAGAACTTTTTACAGATGAATCAATTTCAATTCCTCAGAATGGCTTGCTCAACAATATTGTAAAAAAACACAACGATTCAATGAAAGAATCGGGCACACCTATTTTTGGAGCAGGGCATCAATTATTAATCTTTGAACTCAATCAAAAATCATTTGCTTGTCCACTTTTTGTTGCAAGTTGCGCTGTTAAAAAGAATAGATTTAATAAAACCTATGAGGTTACAATTAGTGAAGACTATTATTTGAATCCTTTTTTAGTAAAAACCCTTGATCTTTCGCAGAATATATTAATTCAGGAAGATGTAGAGCTAGCACTCGATGAAATTGGTATTGATTATCAAGTCGAAGATGGAGCTTGGTTGGCTAATTTTCACCCTCATCGTTTTATCCTAGTTAAGGAATTAGAGCTACTGCTTGATCAAAATAAACTTTCTTTAAACTTAAAACAGCTCCTTGGAGATGAATCTATAAATACAAATTCACTAGAATTACATGAAGGTTTGCTGTTTGATGCTGATGAAGATCAATTGAATGTCTTTGAACAAGTGAAAACAGAAAACACAGTTATTCAAGGTCCTCCAGGAACAGGGAAGTCGCAAGTGATTGGAAATCTTTTGGGAAAAATTCTCGGAGCTCAAAAAGATGCATTACTTGTTGCAGAAAAGCGTGTTGCTTTAGAAGTGATTTATGAGAAGCTAAAACCAATGCAATTGCACCATTTTTGCTTGTTGTACCACCATGAATTAAAATCTAAAGACTTTATTAACTCGCTTAAATCAACTTGGCAATTTTTGGAGAAAAGAAAAATAACAAATACTATTTTTAGTTCAAATGCTAAGCTTCAGTTAGACGGGCTAGAATTGATTTTAAATCGATTGCGTCAACCAGCACTGATAGGAGGTCTCTCATACAGAGACTTTAAAGCAAAAATGCCTGAACTAGATGATAAAAAAGTTGATTTTGTAGCTGAAGTACCTGCGATACCTGTTTGGGAAGTAGAAAAACAACAATTGTCGATTCTAGCGTCTGATGGTTTTGATATTCTTGGAGACTGGTTGAAACTTAAATTTAGAAAAGATCCAGATTTTATAGCTACAGTAGAGAAAAGAGTTAAGGAGGTTTTAGGTGCTTTTCAAAAACTTCCAGAAAAAGAATGGACACTTGGTGCGATTGAAAATGAAATCAGGAAAAGTAGTTTGGCTTCTTTGTTTTTCTACGATGACCTGCTTATTCCCACTTCCATTTTTACGCCTGATCATAAAGCACAAAAGCGTTTTGTTAAGTTAACAAATAAGTTAAAAGGGCTAAAAGAACAATTTCAACTTTTAGAACGTGAAAAAGCACACTGGAACAAAGATTTTAGTCTTTCTCAGCTTCAGGATTATATGGCTGTGCTAGCATCTACAAACAGGTATAATATTCGCACTAAGTTACAGCGAAGAAAACTGCTTCGCTTTACAGACTTAAATTTAAATGATGCTAAGTCTGCGATTAAAAACTTGGTAGAATGTAAAACAATCGAAAGAGAAATTGTAGAGGTTAAGGAATCGATAAGAAACTTAGGTGTTTCAACAGATGACCATGAATTAGAGCATATTCATTATGTCATTCGAAAAATAAAACAAACCGATCAAAACTTACTTAAATCACTTTTACAAGAACCTGAGGGGAACCTAGTTCAATTAAAAAATCACTCTACTTATCTGCAAACGATATCTAGCTTTGTCAATCGTTTTTTAAGTCTGAATAACACTGATGATATATTAGCAATTCTCGAAAGAATTAATAAAGATTTACCTGATTATGCATTGAGTTTAACGCGCTTATTAGTTGTTTCACCACAAACAAAAAATGTACTCCGACAAGCTAAGGATATTAATAGCGCTGAGCAAATTATTTACTTCAGTCACTGGAAACAGTTTTCAGGATTCTTCCCAGAACTTGCTAAAATCAATGGCAAACATCTGATTTCTAAAATATCGGGCATTATTTCTCAACAAAAAGAAGAGCAAAAAGACTACGCAAGTTTTATTATTGATAAAATTCAATCAAAGTTTGAAGCTTATCATGAATTACTGCAAACACCAGCAAGAAAGCTAGGTGAAAAGGATAAGTTACTCAAAAAACAACTGCGTAAAGGAAAATCTATTTTAGTTAAAGCGTTTGGAAAAACAAGAAGTTTTCCATCCGTTCGAGATTTAATGGAAAGTGACGCTGCTCCTTGGGTGAAGTTATTGCACCCATTATTTTTATATAGTCCGTATAGTGTTGGGCGGAGTTTACCGATTTCTGTTCAATTCGATTTGGTTGTTTTTGATGAATCTAGTCAGGTTCCATTGCCACATGCGTTGGGAAGTGTACATCGTGGTAAACGTATTGTAGTAGCGGGTGATCAACAACAGATGGCACCTCAATTCTATTTTCAGAAAAAGGCTACTCAATCGGCAGACCTCTTACATCAAGCTAGTTTTTATTGGAAAAACTGTATGCTCACGAATCATTACCGTTCTGAACATGCAGACTTAATTGCATTTAGTAATCGCTATTTTTACAAGAATAAATTAAAAACTTACCCCACTCCAAAACAAACTCAAGCAATAGAGGTCATTGAGGTAGATGGGAAATTCATCGACAGAAAGAACGAAAAAGAGGCAAAAATCGTTGCTGATTTAATTGCGGAAAAATTAAACCAAGATGAAAAAGATTTTGGACTTATTGCTTTCAGTCAAACGCAATTAAAAGCTATATTGAACCAACTTTCATCAGAACATGCCAATCAATTATTTGACGATGAAGCAAACTATTTTGTTCAATCACTTGAAAACGTACAAGGAGATCAATGTAATCATTTAATTATTAGTTTAGGGTATGCGCCAGATGAAAATGGTGATTTCCACATGCGTTTTGGTCCCTTAAATCAAGAACAAGGACATCGACGCCTTAATGTACTCATGTCCCGCGCTAAATCTAAGATTACTTTTGTGCGCTCGGTAACATCTGATGATTTTACAATATCTGATAACGATGGAATAGAATTACTTCGCAAATTAATGCTGTTTTTAGAGGAAGAACACAAGGAATCACCAGTACAATTTGATAAAGATTTATTCGTAAACAAAGAAAATTCTAAACTAAACATTGATCAACCACAAGACTTGTTTTCTTCTTCAGTTGAGCTCGTTAATTTTTATAAGGTTATGGATAAAAGAGGATGGAATGTGGAGTTTTTAGTGTAGTTGTTGATGTGTTCTCAAGTTTTATAAAACCTCATTTGATCAGTTAAATCATGGAAATATTTTGGAGACCAAATGTCGAGCTTATCATCATTTGAAATAAACCTTACAATATCGTCTTTGATTTGATTAAAAGAAACCTCGTCAATTTTACTGTGAATTAATGCTTTGAATTGTGAAATTGAAATTTGATTTTCCTTCCAGTCTCCCGATTCTCTAGCTCGAACTAAGAAATGTTCAAGATGAAGGGGTGCTTTCTGTTGAACATACCATTCAAAATCGTACCAATCACGACCTTTCACACGATTTTTCCAGCAAATAAATCAGGAAGTGAAAGACAGTTAACATAAAATGAAAATGGTTGTAGCAAGAGTTTTCCTTCAGTTTCAAATCCCAATGGTGGATCACGATCTACTTCAATTTTTATTTTGATTGTTTTGTTAAATCTAACCCCTTGATAAGATGGGATTTCATCTGATGTAATTGTTTTCCATATTGTTTCGGATTTTAAAAACGCAGAATCGATAGCAGAATCAATTTGTTTTACCTTTTCTTTGATGCTTACTTTTAATCCTACTGCTTCAAACTCGTTGATAATAGAAGAGAAGTATGGTTCGAGAGAAAAGTTAGGTTCTTTTTTTAATAGTGAAAAATCCATATTCTCAGAAAAACGATCCAACCTGTAAAAGATTCGAAGTGCAGTGCCTCCATAAAATGCAGCTTTTTCATAAAAATTTGTACGAGACAACCCAGAAAGTATGATTTCTTGCATGATTTCTCGCATTGCAGCAATCACTTCTTCTTCGTTTTTAGGCTCGTACTGTTGAATCCAATCGTTAATCATAATGATGAAATGGTTTTAATAAGCATTTCTAAACTTGTTTTCTTAGGTGCATTTTTCAACCAGCAGTCAATTTGACGCAAATCTAAGGAAACTAAACCCTCCTCATCAATGCGCAAATCTTCTTCCAGAAAAGCAATAATTTGTTTTTTACTTCGTAAATTGAGCTTGGGAGTTAATATGATTTTATCACAAATCGCTTTTTCAGGACTAGCGATCAGAACGTGTTGGTTTTTAATTAGCCTTTCTTGTTTTATGCCGAATGAATAGTATGGAAGAGGTAAATAATGATATGAAAAACGTCCAACTGGTGTGTAGAATGTTTTTTTTGTTTTTGTAGTTACAGAACTTACTTCAAGCACCTTTTCTGGAATTAGCCCCCATTGACTTAAAGCAGATTCCAATGAAATGTAGCTTGGTCCCTACAGGTGATTTGCAATGATAAAAGAAGAAGGTTGGATTAAGTCTATTGCTTTACCTGGAATATACAAGCCTCTTTTCAGAGCAACCAATTCCCCTTTTTTATCATATCACTGATTTTGTCATTGGGTCGTTTATAGTCTTTTAGTACTTTCAAAAGCAAATGCCTTTGAATGGGAACATGAGAATATCCTCTAAGTGCTTTTTCTATCACCATAACTGTCATAATATAACACGAAAATCGGAATATATCCGATTATAACCAATTAAATTGACATATTTAATTGTAACAAAGCGATAGTAATCGCATGAAGGGAATTCGTTTTTATAAACTTTGTAAACTAGTGTTAAGTTGATTAAAACCAACTTTAAAGAACCTTTGGTTTTATTAAATCAAACCAAAAGGAGCTTTAAATTCAAATGCGTTTGCCCTGAGAAGAAAATGTTGTTTCTAATGATATCAGGCTCTTCGATAAAAGTGATGGCTATGCTTAGTCTAATTTACCGCACTAAATCAAGTCTACATCCGTCTAAAATCCTTAACTTCACCGCAAAATTGTTAGCATGGTGAAAACAAACTGGAAAGTAGTAAAGGAATACGAAGATATAACTTACAAAAAAGCAGACGGAGTAGCGAGAATTGCATTCAATCGACCAAATGTAAGAAATGCATTTCGCCCTAAAACTGTAGGTGAATTGTATGAAGCTTTTTTAGATGCTAGAGAAGACACTTCTATTGGAGTTGTACTTTTTTCAGCGGAAGGTCCTTCCACAAAAGATGGAGTTTATTCTTTTTGCAGTGGTGGTGATCAAAATGCTCGCGGTCATCAAGGTTATGTCGATGATGAAGGAATGCCACGATTAAATATTCTAGAAGTACAACGCCTAATTCGCTTTATGCCTAAAGTAGTTATTGCGGTTGTTCCAGGTTGGGCCGTTGGTGGTGGACATAGCCTACATGTGGTTTGCGACATGACTTTAGCAAGTAAAGAACATGCTATATTTAAACAAACTGATGCCGATGTAACTAGCTTTGATGGTGGTTATGGTTCTGCGTATTTAGCAAAGATGGTTGGACAGAAAAAAGCACGAGAAATATTCTTTTTAGGAAGAAACTACTCTGCTCAAGAAGCGGTTGATATGGGTATGGTTAATGCAGCTATTCCTCATGCAGAATTAGAAGAAACTGCGTATGATTGGGCACAAGAGATTTTAGCAAAATCACCCACATCTATTAAAATGCTCAAGTTTGCTTTCAATTTAACAGATGATGGCATGGTTGGGCAACAAGTCTTTGCAGGAGAAGCTACGCGTTTGGCTTATATGACAGATGAAGCAAAAGAAGGTAGAAATGCTTTTTTAGAAAAGAGAAAACCTAACTTTAAAAATATAAAATGGATTCCTTAGTGAAATATAAGGGGTAATCATAATGAGCGAACTAAAGAAAGCATTACAAAAAAGACTTGGTGAACATCGCGTTCATTCGTTAGAAACAAAAACTTCAGATTATATTGATTTACTTTTGTTGGATATTGAAACAAAAATTCCAATTAAAGTTTTAATTACTGATGGATTGTCAAAGTACGAAATGCCTGTTCCAGAACGCTATAAAGAAAGAGTGTTTAATGAAATATTTTTTGCACTTCCAAGCTACTGGGAACTTGATGAGGTAGATAATCCTAACATGCAGTGGCCATTAAAGCAAATTCAAAAATTGGCAGAGCACGTTGTTGAAAAAGAAACATGGTACGGGCCAGGACACACATTTACGAATGGAAATCCTGCAGAATCATTTTCTGAGAATATGAAACAAAACCACTTACTTCTCTCAACTCCTATTTCTTTAGAGGAAATCCTACAGCCGATAGAGATAGAAGGTAAAACGGTTTATTTTCTAGCAATTATTCCACTATTCGAAGAAGAATTTGATCGTAAAATGAGTAAGGGATACTTTAAGTTTATTCGCCAGTTCCGAGCTAGAAATGGTGATGAAATTTTAGATGATTTTCGCTCATCGATTTTTAAAAGTAGATGGCGCATTTTTGGATAACTTGGTCAGTGCTTCCTTACTTCCTTCGCACTATCGTTGGACAATTTCGCACTTCGAGCATTGCTTTTCCCTAAATAGCGTTGACTGTTTTGGTTAATATTAAATATTCATGATTAACTTTACAAGATGATATTTGTTACAGGAGGAACGGGATTAGTTGGCAGTCATTTACTTGTTGAATTGGCAGCTAAACATGATGAAATCACTTCAATTTATCGGAACCCTTCGAAAATTAAAACGGTTGAAAAGTTATTTAATTATTACTTAGGTGATAAAGCAAGTCATCTTTTTCAAAGAATAAAATGGATTCAATGTGATGTACTCGATGTTCCTCAACTCGAAGAAGCGATGAAAGGACATAAAGTTGTTTATCATTGCGCTGCAATTGTTTCTTTTAAGCGACGTGATTTTTCTAAAATGATAAAAATCAATCGTTATGGAACCGCAAATGTTGTAAATATCTGTCTCCATCTAAAAGTAGATAAACTTTGTTATGTTAGTTCTACAGCTGCTGTGGGAAACAAAGATATTCCAGAAGATCAGTTGGTGGATGAGGAAGGTAAATGGATTTTAACTGACGAAACAAGCGGTTATTCTATTGCGAAATATAGTGCAGAAAAAGAAGTGTGGCGCGGAATAGAAGAAGGGTTAAACGCTGTAATGGTGAATCCTTCAATTGTTCTAGGTGCTGGCGATTGGGAAGAGAGTTCGTTAGTTCTTATTAATACAATAAATAAAGGGTTAAAATTTTATTCACCAGGATCAAATGCATTTGTTGATGCAAGAGATGTTGCACGAATAATGGTGTTGTTAGTAGAAAAGGACATCAAAAATGAGCGTTTTTTATGTATTGGAGAAAATATGAGTTTTAAATCGCTTTTTGATTTAATTGCAAAAAAATTAAATAAACAACCACCAAAATATAAAGTGAGTCCGTTTCTTATGGGTATTGCTTGGAGGGTTTCAGTCTTTTGGAGTGTAATCACTTTCAGTACTCCAGCAATTACAAAATCGTCTGCGAGAAGTGCTTTTAATCATACCAAGTTTAGCAACAAAAAACTGCGTGAAACGTTGGATTATACATTTTATCCCATGAAAGAAACCGTGAAAAACGCGATTGAAGGACGTTTGTAATTAAAAGGGCGCTTACTAATTTTGAAAAGATTATTTTCAATCAATCTGCTCGTTCATTTGGGCTTCTTTTTTTGTAAATTTGTTTCAAATAAAAACAAAACGATGTACGGAAAAATCAAAGATCATTTATCAAAGGAATTAAATAACATTAAGGAAGACGGCGTTTTTAAAAGAGAGCGTGTAATTACAACCCCACAAGGCGCAGAAGTTCACGTAACAAGTGGTGAAGATGTAGTTATTATGTGTGCAAACAATTATTTGGGATTATCTTCTCATCCAGATGTCATCCAAGCTTCGAAAGACACGCTTGATTCACACGGTTTTGGAATGTCTTCGGTACGATTTATTTGTGGAACTCAGGATATTCATAAAGAATTAGAGAAAAAGATTGCGGATTTTTATCAAATGGAAGACACAATTCTTTATGCTGCTGCCTTTGATGCAAATGGAGGTTTATTTGAACCTTTGTTTACCAAAGAAGATGCAATTATTTCAGATGAATTAAACCATGCCTCGATCATTGATGGTGTCAGGTTGTGTAAAGCTCAACGCTACCGTTATAAACACAGTGATATGAATGACTTAGAGGAGCAGTTGAAAAAAGCACAAGATCAACGCTTCAGAATTATTGTCACTGATGGTGTGTTTTCTATGGATGGAGACATCGCAAAGATGAATGAAATTTGTGATTTAGCAGATAAATACGATGCGTTGGTGATGTCTGATGAATGCCACTCTGCTGGGTTTATTGGTAAAACAGGACGAGGTGTACCTGAATACCATGACGTTATGGGACGAGTAGATATTATCACCGGAACTTTAGGAAAAGCGCTTGGTGGAGCAATGGGAGGATATACAACTGGAAATAAAGAAGTGATTGAAATGCTTCGTCAACGTTCTAGACCGTATTTGTTTTCTAATTCTTTAGCTCCTTCAATAGTTGGAGCAGCAATTAAAGTTTTTGAAATTTTGAGTTCAACTACTGAATTGCGGGATAAACTTGAAGCAAACACAAAATACTTTAAAAAAGCAATTGTAGATGCTGGATTTGAAATAGTTGAAGGAGATTCTCCTATTATACCAATTATGTTGCATGATGCTGCACTTTCTCAAAAGTTCGCAGATATGTTATTGGAAGAAGGAGTTTATGCTATTGGATTTTTCTATCCTGTAGTGCCAAAAGGTAAAGCACGTATCCGTACACAATTATCAGCAGCACATACAAAAGAACATTTAGACAAAGCAATCGCTGCGTTTATTAAAGTTGGCAAAAAACTTGATGTGATTAAGTAATTGCTTTTGTCGATACTTTAAAACTGATTCTATTAAAATTTAATAAAGTAGAATCAGTTTAATTTTTTACAACGTGCGCTTATGCAAAGAAAAACGATAAATGCTGTTATCGCTATTGGTGTGTTATCCATATTGAGCATATTGGTTGTTCAAGTTTATTGGATTAAACGAACCGTCAAAGCACAGCAAGACGCTATTGTTATTCAAGAACGCCAAGACAGTTTAAACCTTCGTCAATTTGAGGAGCAAGTTCGAGTAGCTTTGCGAAATGTTGTGGAAGAAATCAGTACACACCACGCAGATAGCTCAGATTTATATGGCGCAGTAAAGCAAAAAAGTACAAATTACTTTTCTGTAGATATTAATGAAGATCTTCACCCTTATTATCTGGAGCAATTATTAAAACGAACTTTTTACGATCACAACATTACTGAAAACTTTCAGTATGGAATTTACGATTGTTTTAATGACAGTATTGTCTACGGTAATCTAATTAAATTTTCTCGTGATTCACTTTACGCTCCTATTTCGGATACTGTTTCTGGAATTACATCGCCTGGTTTGACTTGGCAGAAAGACGGTCATTATTTTACAGTTTTCTTTCCTGATGTTTCAGCTCAACCTTCTGAAGATCTAGTTACTGCAAGCTCACCTTGGACATACTTAATGATTATTGTAGGCTTGATTCTTATCTTTTTTGCTTTTGCAGTATCTGTGATCATTAGACAAAAAAGAATTTCAGAAGTCAAAACGGACTTCATTAATAACATGACTCACGAACTTAAAACGCCCATATCTACCATTGGGCTCTCGAGTGAAACATTGCTTCGAGAGAATTTTTCGAATAATGAAGAACGCTTAAAACAATATGCTGGAATCATTTACAAAGAAAACAAAAGACTTGAAAATCAGGTTGAACGCGTTTTAAGTATTGCAAAACTAGATAAGAATGAATTGGTGCTTAAAAAGACACAAATTTCTCTTCACGAAATAATAGAAGAAGCAGCTGATAGCTTTAGGTTTCACCAATTGGAAAACGGGGGTAAAATTAATCTCAACCTCAGCGCTGAAAATGATAACGTTAACGCTGACGTTGTACACATTACTAACATCTTATTTAATCTAATTGATAATGCAGTAAAGTATTCAAAAGAAATCCCCGAAGTAACATTGCGAACTGAGAACGACAAAAAAGGAATTTATATTTTTATAGAAGACAAAGGAATTGGAATTGAAAAAGAAAGTTTGAAGCATATTTTTGAGAAATTCTATCGAGTTCCAACTGGTAATTTGCACGATGTAAAAGGTTTTGGATTAGGACTTTATTACGTGAAAACTGTAGTTGAATCTCACGGTGGCACAATTAATGTAAAAAGTCAAGTAGGTGAGGGGTCTACTTTTAAAATATGGTTACCCCTGAGTAAGTAAAATTTAAATTTAAAAAGATGAAGCCGAAAATACTTTTAGTTGAAGATGATACAAGCTTGGGATTTATAATTTCTGATCAACTCAAGGCGAATGGATATGAAGTAACACTTTGTTCAAACGGCTTAGAAGGATTTCAACGTTTTAATGAAAACACATATCATTTGTGTATCCTCGATGTAATGATGCCTAAAAAGGACGGTTTTACGCTAGCGAAAGATATTCGGAAAATAGATGCTGAAATTCCAATTTTGTTTTTGACTGCAAAATCAATGACGGAAGATAAGGTAGAAGGTTTTAATTCAGGTGGGGATGATTATTTGACAAAGCCTTTTAGTACAGAAGAGTTGGCTGTTCGTGTTAAAGCCTTGCTAAAGCGTGTTAATATTGGAGCAGATGACAATGGAAATGGACAAGAACAAATCGGTGAGTATATTTTCGATACAGTCAACTACACTTTAACTACAGAAGGATTTGAAAAGAAATTGACCAAAAAGGAAGCTCAGATTCTAAAAATGCTTTGTAAGTTTAAAAACCAAGTATTGCCCAGAGAAATTGTTTTAAATGGTGTTTGGGGACAAGATGATTATTTTGTGGGTAGAAGTTTAGATGTCTTTATTACTAAACTCCGAAAGTATTTATCACAAGATAAAAGTGTAGAAATTGAAAACGTTCATGGAATAGGTTTTAAATTAGTCGTTCCTGAAAATTCAAAAGCATAATTTAGTTTTTAAAGTATTTCGTCATCAATCACTGTTTCAGCTACTTTTTTTGCAGCTATAGATTTTTGTTGTTTGACAATACCTTTAATTAAAGCGATTACTCCAATTAAGAATAAGATTATTGGATAAAAAAATAGACGTTGATATGACAAGCCGATGCCTAACCAAACTAGAGCGCCAATAATTACAATAATTCCAGCAATAATACCGTTTTTAATCCCAATAATAGAGAGACCTAAAGAGTCTGAGTGAACTTCTTCACCTATAACGTCAGCTTCTTGTCTTTTCATTGAAAGTTCCATTTTCTCATCTACAGAGAAATCCTTACAACTTTGATCAAACGTAGCAACGTCACTTGTTAAGGAACAAATAACTCCATCCTTTGGTGAAAAACTTCGATTTATACATCGTTTACAAAAAGACAGTCTATATGCTCTATCCATTTTCGATTTGTAGGTTAGGATGTTAAACTAAGGCTTTTTAATAGAAGTAAGTACGGTGTATCCGCTCAAATTTCCCTTTTTGTCGTAGGATTCAGACCTAACAACACCAAATCCAGGAAAAAACCATTCTTTACTTTTAGTTGTTACATCAACTATCGAATTTTTTACGTTTGTATTTTGAGACATCACAAAACACTTGTAACTACCAGCAGGTGTTTCAATAGACTCTAAATCTTCTACTTTTCGATCTGTAATTTGTGTTTTGATTGTCATAACTTTCATTCCAGATGAACTAGCTTCAACAGTCATTTCAGCGTCTGGGAGTGTTTGTCCTGCTTCTAAAGAAGTTGGATATTGGACTTCTGTTGCGTCAATGGTGACATCCATGTCTTTCATAGCATCCATTGTTTCAGGGCTTGAAAACTGCTTCATATCCATTTTAAAAATACCGTCTTCACAACTAACTTCGGTGACACTTTCTGTGATTAGTTCACCTTTTTTGTCCTTCATAATCATTTTAAGTTCCCAAATCACTTTATCATCAGCTTTATTCATGCTTAATACTTCATAGCTGTTTGTGCCTTGAATTTTATCTTTTTTATTATAATTAGTGGTTTCCCAAACTGTTCCTTCGGTCAACATTTGCACTGGACTACAGTCTTGACTAATGCCGAAAGATCCAAAAAAAATCAACGTAAATAATAGTGTTATTATCTTCATAATGAGAGTATTTTATTACCAAATGTACAAAAAATAAGAGATAATGAAAAGTGTGTGCTGAAATTTTTCTTTTTATCTTAACTTTGTTGCGTTAGTTACTTTTCGGTTTAAGCGTTTTTGATCGGGATGCTTACTACGCCATCATAAAATGGCTCCGTGGCTTTCCCGATTGAAC
>JBBEBO010000114.1:0-22352 GCA_040882265.1 Brumimicrobium sp.
CAAATTATTTAACTTTTTTTGTACGAAATATGTTAATTTATTTGTTAAAAAAAAGCAGCAGATACTTTAATATGTTAATTTTGAGATTTATGATTTTAATTTAGAGTTTATTTGTGGAAAAGCATTTAAAGTTAATTCTTGCTCACCAATTTTATAGAACCGAGAAAAAATCCTTACTTGAATTTATAATAAATAATTTGATAAAAAGTTATTCCTCTCTATTTCTTCCTAAAGAAAACCCTCACAGGTACTCCTTCAAAATCAAAATGCTCTCGGAGCTTATTTTCTAAGAATCTTTTGTAATCATCTCTCACATACTGCGGCAGATTACAGAAAAACGCAAATGCCGGAGCGTGAGTTGGTAATTGTGAAACGAATTTGATTCTAATATATTTCCCCTTAATTGACGGTGGTGGATTGTGCTCCATCACTTCTTGCATCACTTCGTTTAACACAGATGTTTGAATCTTTTTAATACGGTTTTCATACACACGCATCGCTGCTTCTAATGCTTTGTGAATACGTTGTTTAGTTACTGCTGAAACAAATAGAATAGGCACATCATTAAAAGGTGCTAACTGTTGACGAATCTTCGTTTCAAATTCTTTCGTTGACTTGTGATCTTTTTCAATCAAATCCCATTTATTAACAAGCACGACAATCCCTTTATGGTTTTTTTCGCACATGTAATAAATGTTCAAATCTTGCTTTTGAATCCCTTCTGTTGCATCAATCATAAAGATACATACATCAGCACTTTCAATTGTTCTAACGGATCTTAAAACAGAGTAATATTCGATATCTTCATGAACTTTGGCTTTCTTGCGAATTCCAGCTGTATCAATCAAAATAAAATCAAAGCCAAAAGCGTTGTATCTTGTATTTACAGAATCGCGGGTAGTGCCTGAAATCGGAGTAACTATGTTTCGTTCCTCTCCTATTAAAGCATTTGCTAAAGAGGATTTTCCAACATTCGGTTTTCCTACAATTGCAAACCTGGGTAAGTCGCTGTCTTCTTCGATGGTTTTAGAGGTAAAGGTTTTTACAATATCATCGAGTAATTCTCCCGTTCCAGATCCATTTGTTGCGGAAACATCATAAACATTACCAATCCCAAAAGAATAAAATTCTGAAGAAAGTCCAACACGTTGTGTGTTATCAACTTTATTGGCAACGATAAACACGTTTTTTTTAGATTTTCGGAGCATATCAGCAACTGTCTCATCCAAATCTGTGATTCCCGTTGTAACATCCACCACAAAAACAATAGCGTTTGCTTCTTCAATTGCAATTTCAACTTGTTTACGAATTTCACCTTCAAAAATATCTTCAGATCCAGAAACATATCCTCCAGTATCTATTACTGAAAAGTCGTAACCATTCCAATCGCCTTTCCCGTAAATACGATCGCGTGTAACACCACTCATCTCTTCAACAATGGCGTGACGAGAACCAACTAAACGATTAAAAAGTGTTGATTTCCCCACATTTGGTCGACCGACGATTGCAATAATATTACTCATGATTTATATCCGTATTTTTTTAACTTATTCTCGTTGTTTCTCCAGTCCTTGTCCACTTTAACGAAAGTTTCTAAAAAGACCTGCTTACCAACAAATTTTTCAATATCCTTTCGACTATCGATTCCAATATATTTTAACTGTCTTCCTTTTGCGCCAATGATGATTCCTTTTTGAGAATCGCGTTCTACGATAATCACCGCACGAATTTTTATAATATTTGGTTCTTCAATGTAATCAGTAACTTCAACCTGACAAGCGTAAGGAACTTCTTTTTTCAAGTTTAAAAATATCTTCTCACGAATAATTTCAGAGATAAAAAAGCGCATCGGTCGATCTGAAATAGACTCTTTATCAAAATAAGGTGGAGATTCAGGCAATAATTCTAATAAAATTTCCATCACAGCCTCCGTATTGAACCCATGCAGCGCAGAAATTGGCAATATTTTGGCATCAGGTAATAATTCTTGCCAGTGTTTTAGTCTGTCTGCCACGACCTCCTGATCGCGCAAATCAATTTTATTAACAAGACATAGAACAGGAACCTTGAGCTTTTTTATTCTCTCCAGCGTTGCTTCGTGATTCATCGAATCTTCAAAAATATCAGTGATCAACAATAAAACATCAGCATCTTTCAGCGAGGCGTCAACGTAACTCATCATTGCATCATGTAATTCATAAGCTGAATTTACAACACCCGGAGTATCAGAAAAAACAATTTGATAATCTTCCTCGTTTAAAATCCCATGAATTCTATGACGGGTAGTTTGTGCTTTTGATGTTACAATTGACAACTTTTCACCCAATAGTTGATTCATCAATGTAGATTTACCCACATTTGGACTACCAACAATATTAACAAAACCTGCTTTATGTGCCATTGGAGTTATTTGATTGCAAAATTGCAAATAATTTTTTATTCGGAATTAGGGTTAGTAAAAAAGAAACGAGGCTGTCTGGCATGAGCGTATTGCAATACGTCCATTCAGACAGCCTCGTTTGATTGCGTAAGAAGAAAAATTACTTTTCTTCTTTATCGTCTTTTTTGTCATCCGCTTTATCTTCCTTCTTAGGGGCAGATTTTTTAGCTTCTGGTTTATCGTCTTTCTTCGCTTCAGCTTTAGGAGTGTCCTTTTTAGGGGCTTCCTTTTTCGCTTCTGCTTTTGGCTCATCTTTCTTTGCTTCTGATTTGGGAGCATCCTTTTTGTCTTCAGCTTTTGGAGTTTCCTTTTTAGGAGCCTCTTTTTTAGCTTCAGCTTTTGGCGCGTCTTTCTTCTTAGTTTCTGCTTTTGGAGCTTCCTCCTTCTTAGCTTCAACTTTTGGAGCATCCTTCTTAGCATCAGTTTTAGTTTCTGCAGCTGTATCCGTAGATTTCTTAGCCTTCGATCCACCACCTCTTCTTGAACGACGAGTAGTTTTCTTTTCTGGCTTATCTGCATTCAACATCAACTCGTTGAAGTCAACCAATTCGACCATACACATTTCAGCATTATCACCCAATCTATTTCCTATTCGGATAATTCTAGTATATCCTCCTGGACGATCAGCAATTTTAGGTGCAACATCACGGAATAATTCCGTCACAGCATCTTTGCTTTGCAAGTAACCAAATACGACACGACGTGAATGCGTAGAATCCGTTTTTGACTTTGTCAATAAAGGTTCAACATAAACGCGAAGTGCTTTTGCTTTAGCTACGGTTGTATGAATTCTTTTGTGTTCAATTAAAGAACACGCCATGTTAGAAAGCATCGCCTTTCTGTGCGCCGACTTTCTACTTAAGTGATTTAATTTCTTACCGTGTCTCATTTTATTCGCTTAATATCAATGTTCTTAATCTTTGTCTAACTTGTACTTAGACACATTCATTCCAAATGAAAGTCCTTTTGCTTCTACTAAGTCTTCCAACTCAGTTAATGATTTTTTACCAAAGTTTCTGAACTTCAATAAATCATTTTTGTTGTATGAAACTAGATCACCTAGTGTCTCAACATCAGCAGCTTTCAAACAATTCAATGCACGTACAGACAAGTCGAGATCAACTAATTTTGATTTCAACAATTGACGCATGTGTAAAGATGTTTCGTCAAACTCTTCCGTTTCAGATTTGATTTCACTGTCCAACGTGATACGCTCATCAGAGAATAACATGAAGTGGTGAATCAAAATCTTTGCTGCTTCTTGAAGCGCATCTTTCGGATGAATTGAACCATCAGTAATGATGTCAAAGATTAATTTTTCGTAATCTGTTTTCTGCTCTACACGGAAGTTTTCAACCGCATACTTTACGTTCTTAATTGGAGTAAAGATAGAGTCTATAAAAATTGTCCCGAATGGTACGCCAGACGTTTTGTTTTCCTCTGCAGGAACATAACCACGTCCTTTGATGATTGTCAACTCGATATCAAGTTTTACAGAAGGCTCCATGTTACAAAGCACCAAATCTGGATTTAGAACTTGGAAAGCAGAAGTGAATTTACCGATGTCACCAGCAGTAAATTTATCTTGACCTCCAACAGAGATCACAACTGTTTCCTCGTCTTGTCCTTCGATTTGTTGTTTGAAACGTACTTGTTTTAAGTTAAGAACGATTTCTGTAACGTCTTCTACAACACCTTTGATTGTAGAGAATTCGTGTTCAACCCCTTCTATACGAATTGATGAAATTGCGAAACCTTCCAAAGAAGATAGCAAAATACGTCTTAAAGCGTTTCCTACAGTGATGCCATAACCAGGTTCTAACGGACGAAACTCGAATTGACCTTCGTGTTCGTTAGACTCAATCATTATCACCTTATCCGGCTTTTGAAAATCTAAAATAGCCATATTAATTCGTTATTTTTATTTAGAATATAATTCAACGATCAATTGTTCTTTAATGTTCTCTGGAATTAATTCCCTTGTTGGAACATTCATAACAGAGCCAGCCATTTTAGCTGAATCCCAATTTAACCAATCGTAACTTTTTGTATTTGCTGCAATAGAATTCGTAATCGCTTCAAGCGATTTTGATTTCTCTCTTACTCCAATTACTTCTCCAACTTTTACACTGTAAGAAGGAATGTTAACAACACTACCATTTACGGTAATATGTTTATGAGAAACAAATTGACGAGCTGCACTACGTGTAGGAGCAATTCCTAAACGGAAAACAACATTGTCTAAACGAGACTCACAAAGGACTAACAAGTTTTCACCTGTAACACCTTTCATAGCAGAAGCTTTCTTAAATAAGTTAGAGAATTGACGCTCTAAAATACCGTAAGTGTACTTCGCTTTTTGCTTTTCAGCTAACTGAACTGCGTACTCGGACTGTTTTCCACGTCTCTTATTTGGGCCGTGTTGTCCTGGGCCGTAAGTTCTTTTCTCCAGCGCTTTATCTGGACCAAAAATTGGCTCTCTAAAGCGACGCGCAATTTTTGATTTTGGACCTGTATATCTTGCCATTTTTAAAATTTATTTTGAGGTACTGGGAATTAAGGCATCCTCCTTCGCCAGCGTGCTCCTCTGATTTATTTATTTATACTCTTCTTCGTTTCGGTGGACGACATCCATTATGAGGTAAAGGAGTAACATCAATAATTTCAGTTACTTCAATTCCACTGTTATGCAACGATCTGATTGCAGATTCTCTTCCTGAACCAGGACCTTTTACAAAAACTTTCACTCTACGTAATCCGAAGTCATGCGCTTCACGGGCACACTCTTCAGCAGCAACTTGTGCAGCATAAGGAGTATTCTTTTTTGACCCTTTGAAGCCCATCTTACCAGCAGAAGACCAAGAAATAACTTGACCTTGTGTGTTCGTTAAAGAAATAATGATGTTGTTGAAGGTAGCTTGAATATGCGCTTCACCAACTGCATCTACTTTGACGTTTTTCTTCTTCTTTGTATTAGACTTTGCCATTTTACTAATTATTATTTAGTTGCTTTTTTCTTGTTAGCAACAGTTTTTCTTCTACCTTTTCTCGTTCTAGAGTTGTTTTTGGTTCTTTGACCACGAAGCGGTAAACCAGCTCTATGACGAACACCTCTGTAACATCCGATATCCATCAAACGCTTAATGTTAAGTTGAACCTCTGAACGAAGTGCACCTTCAACTTTAATTTCGTTGATTGTATTACGAATTTTAGCAACTTGATCATCTGACCAACTTTCTACTTTGATGTTCTCATCGATTCCGTTTGTTGTTAGAATCTCTTGAGCTCTACTGCGTCCGATTCCATAAATATATGTCAAACCGATAACACCTCTTTTGTTTTTTGGTAAATCTATACCTGCAATTCTCGCCATAACTTTACAATTAACTTATCCTTGTCGTTGTTTTAACTTTGGATTTTTTTTGTTTATAACGTAAACTCTTCCTTTTCTCTTTACAATCTTGCAATCTGCTGATCGCTTTTTTACTGAAGCTCTTACTTTCATTTCTTTCTTTTTTTGTGGAGTTACCTCCTAATTACTTGTATCTAAATGTTATTCTCCCTTTTGTCAAATCATAAGGAGACATTTCAACTTTCACTTTATCACCAGGTAAAATTTTAATGTAATACATTCTCATCTTACCAGATATGTGTGCGGTAATTACGTGACCATTTTCTAATTCAACTCTAAACATTGCGTTAGAAAGTGCTTCTATAATTGTACCGTCTTGTTCTATTGATGCTTGTTTTGCCATAAATCTCTTTTACATTCCGGATAATTCTCCTTGAGTTCTACGTCCTCTAACTTTTGTACCTTCCATTAAACCATCGTAATGACGATTCAACAAATAAGATTCAATTTGCTGTAAGGTATCTAAAACAACTCCCACCATAATTAATAATGATGTCCCACCAAAGAACAGTGCAAATCCATCACCCACACCAAATTGCACTGCAAAAGCAGGCAAAACAGCTATGACTGCTAGAAATATTGAACCTGGCAATGTAATTTTAGACACTAACGTATCAATAAAGTTTGCTGTTTCATCACCGGGTCTAACACCTGGAATAAAACCACCATTACGTTTCATGTCATCAGCCATTTTCTTGGGATTAATCATAATAGCAGTATAGAAATAAGTAAAGACGATTATTAAAACGCCTAAAACTAGATTATACTGCCAACCAAAAATTCCAAAGCTTTGTCCTGCAAACATAACTGGTACAGTCATAATTGCCTGAGCAAATATAATAGGCATCACACCTGAAGCATTCACTTTAATTGGTAAATACGAACGGGCACCTTGTGCACTATTTTCCGCACCGCCTCTTGCACCGGCAACACGTTTTGCATAATTCATTGGGATTTTCCTAACCCCTTGAACAATGAGCACGGTGACCATTACAATGAGCATAAATACCACCACCTCAATAATTACAATTAAGAAAGAATTAGAGACTGTCTCAGCAACAAATGATTGCGGAAGACGGGCTATAATTCCCACAGTAATTAAAAGTGAGATACCATTACCAACTCCTTTATCGGTGATACGTTCTCCAAGCCAAACTGCAAACATTGCCCCTGCAACTAACACGAGTACAGATTGGATCCACCAAAGAGGTGAGCCCATGAACTCAGCAGGTATAGCTCCTTTGGAGTCTACATATAAGCTTAAATAACCAGGAGCTTGAACAGCACAGATAATGATTGTTAGAATACGCGTATAATTATTAATACGTTTTCTTCCACTTTCACCTTCTTGTTGCATTTTCTGAACAGCAGGAACAGCCATTCCCATCAACTGCATGATAATCGATGCAGAAATGTAAGGCATAATTCCCAGTGCTAAAAACGAAGCGTTTGTAAAACCTCCACCAGAAAGAAGTCCTAAAAGTCCTTCAATTGATCCAGCGTCAGCAGCTTCAGTTCCAAGCTTTGAACTATCCACACCTGGAAGTACGATAAAAGAGCCTATTCGGAAAACCAGAATTAGGGAAAACGTTACGAATAACCTTTTCCGAAGTTCTTCAACTTTCCAAATATTCTTTAAATTGTCTATTAGTTTCTTCATTTGGGTAAAATAGTTTGCAAAGTTAATTAGATTTCTGTACAATCACCACCTTTTGCTTCAATTCCTGCTTTAGCAGTTGCTGAAAACTTGTGAGCGGTAACGTTAACTTTTGCATTTAGTTCTCCTCTTCCAAGGATTTTAACTAATTCTCTATTCCCTAACAATCCGTTTTCACGAAGTATTTCAGGATTGATTTCAGTTACATTTTTTCTGTCTATTAAAGATTGAATAATATCTAAGTTGACAGCTTTGTACTCTGTTCGGTTTATATTTTTAAAACCGAATTTAGGTACACGTCTTTGAAGTGGCATTTGACCACCTTCAAATCCAATTTTTTTACTGTAACCAGATCTTGATTTCGCTCCTTTGTGTCCGCGCGTAGAGGTACCACCATAACCAGAACCTTGACCACGTCCAATGCGTCGCTGGCTTTTTACGGAACCCTTTGCCGGAGTTAAATTATTTAGATTCATTGCTTTCAATTTTTAAGGTTTTACTCAACTACTTCTACTAAGTGTCGAACTTTTGCCACCATACCTAGAATTTGAGGAGTTGCCTCTTTTTCGATAGTATGATTTAATTTTCTTAATCCTAATGCCTTAATCGTGTCTTTCTGACGTTTCGAACGTTTAATAGCACTTCTAACTTGCTTTATTTTTATTGTAGCCATTTCGAAATTTATTAACCGTTAAATACTTGATCCATTGTGATTCCTCTTTGTTTCGCTACAGCTACTGCATCTCTCATTTGAGAAAGTGCATCAACTGTTGCTTTAACCACATTATGTGGATTTGAAGAACCTTGAGACTTCGCTAATACATTGTGGATTCCCACACTTTCTAACACTGCACGCATTGCACCACCTGCAATAACACCAGTACCGTTAGAAGCTGGTTTGAGTAAAACTCGTGCTCCACCATATTTTCCTTTCTGTGCATGAGGCACAGTATCGTTAATGATTGGAACTCTGATAAGATTTTTCTTAGCATCATCAATTCCTTTAGCAATTGCCTCAGTTACTTCTTTTGCTTTTCCTAATCCATGCCCTACAATTCCGTTTTCATCTCCTACAACTACAATTGCAGAGAAACTGAACGTACGACCACCTTTAGTTACTTTTGTAACTCTGTTAATTCCAACTAACTTATCTTTTAATTCTAAGTCAGATGTTTTAACTCGATTGTTTACTTTTGCTGCCATTTCGTTTAAAATTTAAGTCCACCTTCTCTCGCTGCATCAGCAAGTGATTTTACTCTACCGTGATATAAATAACCATTACGGTCAAATTTCACATTTTCGATTCCAGCTTTTTGAGCATTTTCAGCAATAAGTTTCCCTACTACTTTAGCTTGCTCAATTTTTGGAAGGTTTTCACATTCTTTCACTCCCTGAGAGGAAGCAGAAGCCAATGTTTCTCCTTTTAGATCGTTAATTACCTGTGCATAGATTTGTTTATTACTTCTATACACGGTAAGACGCGGGAGGCTATCAGTACCTGTAAGGTTCTTTCTGATCCCTCTTTTAATTTTAGCTCTTCTTGCTATTTTACTAAATGCCATGATAATTATATTATTAAGGTTATTTACCTGCGGCTTTACCAGCTTTTCTTCTAATTTGCTCACCTTGGAAGCGTACACCTTTTCCTTTGTAAGGTTCAGGTTTCCGGAAGGAACGAATTTTGGCAGCTACTTGTCCTATCAGTTGCTTGTCGTGAGACTCTAAAATTACAACTGGTGCCTTACCTTTATCGGTTTGTGCAGTTACCTTAATTTCTTTGGGTAGTTCTATCATAATTGGGTGAGAGAAACCAACAGACAAAGTCAATATTTGACCTTGTGCGTCTGCACGGAAACCAACACCTACTACTTCTAGAACTTTCTTGTACCCTTCCGTTACACCATCGATCATATTCATAACCAACGCACGATATAAACCGTGTTTTGCTTTATGATCTGGCGCTTCCGATGCGCGGATGAATGTTAATGTTCCATCTTCTTGCTCCAGTTTAACACAAGAATCCATTTCTTGCGTCAATTCGCCTTTCGGTCCTTTCACATGAACAAGGTTTCCATCAACCTTCACTTCTACTCCACTCGGGATGCTTATTGGGGATTTACCTATCCTTGACATTGCTTAATAATGCTTTAAAAATTAATAAACGTAACAAAGAACTTCTCCTCCGATGTTTTGTGTTCTTGCTTCTTTATCGGTTACAACACCTTTTGAAGTAGACACAATCGCGATACCAAGACCGTTTAACACTCTTGGAAGTTCTCTTGAGTTACTATACTTTCTTAATCCTGGCGATGAAATACGTTGCAATTTTGTAATTGCTGGTGTTTTCGTCGACGGATTATACTTTAATGCAATCTTAATTACTCCTTGCTTATCGTCCTCTTCAAACTTGTAATTGCTAATGTAACCCTTTTCAAAAAGGATTTTAGTCATTGCTTTTTTCGTGTTTGAAGCTGGGATTTCCACAACTTTCTTACGTGCACTGCTCGCGTTTCTTACACGAGTCAAAAAATCTGCTATAGGATCTGTATTCATATCTTTCCTAACTATAGATTACCAACTTGATTTTTTAATACCTGGTATTTTACCAGATAGTGCCATTTCTCTAAATGTCACCCTTGAGATACCGAACTGTCTCATGTATCCTCTTGGACGACCAGTAAGGCTACAACGATTGTGTAATCTTACCTTTGAAGAGTTTGCAGGCAACTTTTGTAAAGCGTCCCAGTCTCCAGCTTCTTTTAATGCTTTTCTTTTCTCAGCATACTTTTCAACTAGGGCTTCTCTTTTGCGCTCTCGCGCTTTCATTGATTCCTTTGCCATAACTTCTATTTTTTTGTGAATGGAAAATCGAATGCGTCCAACAAAGCTTTACCTTCCTCATCGTTCGGTGCTGTTGTTACAATCGTAATGTCCATTCCTAAAATTTTGTTTACTTTATCGATATCGATTTCAGGGAAAATGATGTGTTCTTTAACACCCATATTGAAGTTTCCACGTCCGTCAAATCCTCTTGCTGGAACACCTTTGAAGTCACGAGTACGAGGTAGAGCGATTGAAATCAAACGATCTAAAAATTCGTACATTTTGTCTCCACGAAGTGTTACTTTAGTTCCAATAGGCATTCCTTTTCTCAATTTGAAATTAGAAACATCTTTTTTGGAAATAGTTGCAACAGGGCGTTGACCAGTGATTGCTGCAACATCTTCAATAGCTCCATCAATGAGCTTTTTGTCTGCAACAGCTTCTCCGATACCCTGAGAGATAACAATTTTTTCTATTTTCGGTACTCGCATACTAGATGTGAATCCGAATTTTTCAGTTAAAGCAGGAATAACATCTGCTTTATACTTTTCTCTAAGTCTTGGTATATAACTCATCACTTAATATCTTCACCTGTTTTCTTAGCGAAACGAACTAGCTTTCCATCCTTGTCTTCATGTCTTCCAACACGCGTTGGTTTTCCATTATGAACAAGCATGAGGTTGGAAATGTGAAGACCCGCTTCTTTCTCCACAATACCACCTTGAGGGTTCGCTGCATCTGGTTTAGTGTGACGTTTTACAACGTTAACACCTTCCACGATAGCGCGTTCCTTAACTCTGTCAATTACGAGGACTTTTCCTTCTTGACCACGATCTTCACCGGTCAATACTTTGACAGTGTCTCCTACTTTAATGTGTAATTTCTTTTGCATGACTTTACGATTTTAAAGTACTTCAGGAGCCAGTGAAACAATCTTCATGTAATTGTTCTCTCGCAGCTCTCTAGCTACGGGTCCGAAAATACGAGTTCCTCTCATTTCATTCGTTGGGTTCAAAAGAACCACAGCATTATCATCAAAACGAATATAAGATCCATCAGCACGACGGATTTCCTTTTTCGTTCTTACTACCACAGCCTTGGCTACCTGTCCTTTTTTGACACCACCAGAGGGCATTGCGCTCTTAACAGAGACCACTATTTTATCTCCAACAGAAGCGTATCGACGTTTTGTACCTCCTAAAACACGGATACATAACACCTCTTTCGCGCCACTGTTGTCGGCCACTGCAAGTCTTGATTCTTGTTGTATCATTTCTTAATGATTATTTAGCTCTTTCTACAATTTCTACTAACCTCCAGTTCTTTGATTTACTCAAAGGACGACACTCACGAATTCTAACTGTATCACCTTGATTACAATCATTTTTTTCATCGTGGGCGACAAATTTAGCAGTTTTTTTTATGAACTTACCATACTTTGGGTGTTTTACTTTACGTTCAACAGCAATAACTATGGATTTATCCATTTTATCGCTTGTTACGACACCTGTACGTTCTTTTCTTAAATTTTGCTTTTCCATTTCAAGCCAATTTCTAAATTAGCAAGCTAAGCTTGCTTGTTTCTTTTAACCAACTCCGTATTCAATCTTGCGATTGTCTTTCTAAGCGAATGAATTTGAAGAGGATTTTCAAGTGGAGACACTTTGTGTGTCAACAGCATTTTTGTCATCTTCTCTTTCGATTCATCAAGACGATCATTAAGATCTTCTAACGATAATTGAACGATTTCTTCCTGTTTCATTTTTCTTATTATTTTCCTGGCATAACATAGTCGTTACGAACGACGAATTTACACTTTACCGGAAGCTTCTGAGCTGCCAAACGAAGTGCTTCTTTAGCTGTTTCGTAAGGTACACCATCAGCTTCAAACATAATGCGACCCGGTTTTACAACTGCTACCCAGTGACTTGGAGCCCCTTTACCTTTACCCATCCTTACCTCTGCAGGTTTTGATGTTACGGGTTTATCTGGGAAGATACGAATCCAAACTTTACCTTCTCTCTTCATGTATCTAGTAACGGCTATACGTGAAGCTTCGATTTGTCTGGATGTAATCCACCCTGGTTCCAAGGTTTTCAATCCAAAAGATCCGAAAGCAATAGTACTACCTCTATGAGCAATACCACGGTTTCTTCCCTTTTGCGCTTTTCTAAATTTGGTTTTCTTTGGTGATAACATCTTCAGTCCTTTTTAAGTATTCAACTTACTTTTTTCTTCTTTTAGCACCGCCTCCTCCAGCGCGACGACCACCTTTCTTCTGAGCTTCAAGCCCAATATTTGGAGAAAGATCGCGTTTACCAAAGATCTCACCTTTACAAATCCATACCTTAATACCGATACGTCCGTAAGTTGTGTGAGCTTCAGCCAATGCATAATCAATATCTGCTCTGAAAGTATGGAGAGGGGTTCTACCATCTTTGTACATTTCGGCACGTGCCATTTCAGCACCATTCAAACGACCAGATATTTTTACTTTGATACCTTCAGCACCCATTCTCATCGTAGAGGCGATAGCCATCTTAATTGCTCTACGGAAAGAAATACGTGCTTCAATTTGACGAGCAATACTATCCGCAACTAAATGAGCATCCAATTCTGGACGTTTGATCTCAAATATGTTAATTTGGATTTCTTTATTCGTCAATTTTTTAAGCTCTTCTTTAAGCTTATCAACCTCTTGACCACCTTTACCAATAATCACACCTGGGCGTGATGTATTGATTGTAACAGTAACCAACTTTAGTGTTCTTTCAATGATGATTTTTGAAATACTTGCTCTCGATAAACGAGCGTGCAAATACTTTCGGATTTTATCATCTTCAACAATTTTATCCTTATAGTCAGATCCCCCATACCAGTTAGAGTCCCAACCGTGGATGAAACCTAATCTATTTCCTATTGGATTTGTTTTTTGTCCCATTTCCTAATTTTTAACTCCGTCCACGACAATTCTGACGTGATTGGATCGTTTTCTAATTCTATGCGCTCTTCCTTGTGGAGCTGCTTGAATGCGTTTAAGCATACCTGCTGGAGAAACTTCGATTGTTTTTACAATCAACTCTTCTTCCTCAAGGCTCTTATCTTCATTCTTAATCTCCCAGTTTGCAATTGCTGAACGCAACAATGTAGAGAGACTTTTAGAAGCTTCTTTAGGATTATGTTGCAATATGTTTAACGCCTTATTCACTTCAACTCCTCTTATGAGATCTGCAACTAATCTCATCTTTCTTGGAGCGATTGGAGAATCCTTAAGCGATGCAAACGCAATGCTTTTGTTTTCTTCCTTTCTTTGTTCGGCTTTTAATCTTTTTCTAGCACCCATGATACTGAAGTTTAATTCTATCTTCTTTTATCTTTTCTATTTCCAGCATGACCACGGAAGTTACGCGTTGGCGCAAATTCACCTAGTTTATGCCCTACCATATTCTCAGTAACATACACAGGAATAAATTTATTACCGTTATGAACTGCTATTGTAAATCCTACAAAGTCAGGTGTAATTGTAGAGGCTCTTGACCACGTTTTGATTACACTCTTTGAACCAGAGGATTGTGCTGTTTCCACTCTTTGTGATAGTTTGTAATGTACAAACGGTGGCTTTTTTAACGAACGACTCATATCCTATTTCTTTCTTTTCTCAATAATAAACTTATTCGAATATTTCTTCTGAGAACGCGTTTTGTATCCTTTAGCAGGAAGACCTTTACGCGATCTTGGGTGTCCACCAGAGCTACGACCTTCACCACCACCCATTGGGTGATCGACTGGGTTCATAACTACACCTCGAACACGAGGGCGACGACCTAGCCATCTAGTTCGTCCAGCTTTACCAGAAACTACTAAACTGTGTTCTGCATTAGATACAGCACCAATTGTAGCGAGGCAATTCGTTAAAATCATACGTGTTTCACCAGAAGGCATCTTTACGATTGCGTACTTCCCGTCACGCGCATTTAACTGAGCGTATGTGCCAGCTCCACGAGCAATAGCACCACCTTTACCTGGTTTCATCTCTATGTTGTGAATCACAGTACCCAAAGGGATATCTGATAAAAACATAGCATTACCAACTGCTGGTGTAGCTTCTTTTCCAGAGACAATCTTGTCTCCTACTTTTAAGCCCTCCGGAGCAACAATGTAACGTTTTTCACCGTCTGCATAAAACAACAATGCTATACGAGCAGTACGATTTGGATCGTACTCAATCGCTTTTACAGTTGCAGGAATATCATGTTTATCTCTTTTAAAATCGATAACACGATACTTTTGCTTGTGACCACCACCTAAATAACGCATGGTCATCTTACCAGAGTTGTTACGTCCGCCTGACTTCTTTTTAGAAGCAACGAGCGCCTTCTCTGGGGTCGACTTTGTTATTTCGGAGTAATCACCGATGATTTTGTGTCTCTGCCCTGGAGTTGTAGGCTTTAATTTTTTAAGACTCATTTCTTTAAATCAATTAAACATTAGTAAACAAATCAATCGTTTCTCCCTCTGCAACAGTAACTACTGCTTTTTTATAGCGTTTGCTACGTTGCTCAACGATACCTCTGTTTGTATATTTAACAGAGGGTTTTCCACCGCCATAATTCATGGTGCGTACTGACTCAACAGCAACGTCATACATGTTCTCGACGGCCTTTCTTATTTCTATCTTATTCGCTCTACGGTCTACAACGAAAGTGAATCTGTTATTCATTTCACTGTCATTCGTTGCTTTCTCTGTAATAAGCGGTTTTTTAATAATTGTGTTCATCACCAATTAGTTTAAGATCTTTTCAATTGCTTCAATAGCACCTTTTGCTATCACTACTTTCTTTGCATTTAATACATCGTATGTACTCAACAATTCAGCAGGAACAACTTTCGTGTTCTGAAGATTCTTTGCTGACAAATAAACATTGTCATTACTATTACCTAGCACCAAAAGCACTTTTTCGTTTTCCAACTTGAGGTTACTCAAAATCGTTCTAAACTCTTTTGTCTTTGGTGTTTCAAAACTAAAGTCATCCATTATGATTAAACCATCATTCTGCGCTTTGTAAGACAATGCTGAACGACGTGCAACACGCTTCAGCTTTGTATTCAATTTGAAATGATAGTTTCTTGGTCTTGGACCGAATGCACGACCTCCACCTCTAAAGATTGGACTTTTAATAGATCCAGCACGAGCTGTACCTGTTCCTTTTTGTTTCTTTATCTTTCTAGTACTACCTGTAATGTCTGCTCTTTCTTTTGACTTGTGCGTACCTTGACGTCTATTCGCCAAATGTTGCTTAACATCTAAGTATATCGCATGGTCATTCGGTTCAATTGCAAAAATTGAATCAGAAAGTTTGACCTTACTTGAAGTAGCTTTTCCTTTTGTATCTAATACTTTTACTTCCATTACTTCTCAATTATTACTGTTGAACCTTTAGCTCCTGGAATGGAACCTTTAACAACCAATATGTTTTTATCGGCTAGTACCTTAATTACTTGAAGGTTTTCGATCGTCACTCTTTGGTTACCCATTTGACCACCCATTCGCATTCCTTTGAATACACGAGCAGGGTATGAAGCTGCACCAATTGATCCTGGCGCACGCATTCTGTTGTGTTGACCATGCGTTGCCTGACCAACTCCACCAAATCCATGACGTTTCACCACACCTTGAAAACCTTTACCTTTTGAGGTCCCTGAAACACTAACAAACTCACCCTCGGCAAAAAGGTCAGCACTTACTGTTTCTCCAGCTTTCAATTCTTGATCAAAACCATCAAATTCTACTACTTCACTCTTTGGAGTAGTTTTCGCTTTCTTGAAATGACCTTTCAATGCGTTTGGAGTGTTGCGTTCATGGCGCTCTCCGAAACCTAATTGAATAGATTCATATCCGTCGCGATCTTTCGTTTTCACTTGCGTAACAACGCAAGGACCAGCTTCTATCACTGTGCATGGTGTTGCCTTACCCTCGGCACTGTAGACGCTAGTCATTCCGACTTTTCTTCCTATTAATCCTGGCATTCTTTAATTGTTATAGATTATACTTTTATTTCTACATCTACCCCACTTGGTAACTCTAAACGCATTAGCGCATCAACTGTCTTTGAAGATGAACTGTAGATATCTAACAGTCTCTTGTAAGAACAAAGTTCAAATTGCTCACGCGCTTTTTTGTTAACGTGTGGTGATTTTAATACAGTGTAAATTCTTTTGTGCGTTGGAAGTGGAATTGGACCACTAACTACAGCTCCAGTTGTTTTCACTGTTTTTACGATTTTTTCAGCAGACTTGTCTACCAAGTTGTAATCGTATGACTTTAATTTAATTCTAATTTTTTGACTCATCGACTTATAAATTAAGCGGAAACGTTTCCTTTTACTTTTGCAATTACTTCATCAGCTATGTTACGTGGACACACATCGTAGTGAGAAAACTCCATTGTAGAACTTGCTCTACCAGAAGAAATTGTTCTCAACATAGTCACATAACCAAACATTTCAGATAATGGAACTGTCGCTTTCACAACTTTTGCTCCTGATCTATCATCCATACCTTGCATTTGACCACGACGACGGTTTAAGTCAGCCACGATATCACCCATATTTTCCTCTGGAGTTACAACTTCCAATTTCATAATTGGCTCAAGTAACTCAGGTTTTGTTTTAGGCAATGCATTTCTGTACGCCATTTTAGCACACACCTCGAAAGACAAAGAATCTGAATCGACAGCATGGAAAGAACCATCATTCAATTCAACTTTCAATGAATCCATTGGGTAACCAGCTAAAACACCATTTTTCATTGCTGTTTCAAATCCTTTCTGTACAGAAGGAATATATTCTTTTGGTACGTTACCACCTTTAATGTTATTGATAAACTCAAGACCTACTTTTTCTTCGTCGTCTTGAGGCATAATTTTAACAACGATGTCCGCAAATTTACCACGTCCACCAGATTGTTTTTTGTATGTCTCACGGTGATCTACTTCAGCAGAAATACGCTCTTTGTAATTTACTTGAGGCGCACCTTCGTTAACCTCCACTTTAAATTCTCTTTTCAAACGATCTACAAGAACTTCAAGGTGTAACTCACCCATTCCTGAAATCACTGTTTGACCAGATTCTTCATCCGTTGAAATTTTAAACGTTGGATCCTCTTCAGACAATTTATTCAATCCTACAGAAAGCTTGTCCATATCCGCTTGAGTTTTAGGCTCAATTGCGATACCAATTACTGGTTCTGGAAAATCCATAGATTCAAGAACGATTGGGTGTTTCTCATCACACAATGTGTCTCCAGTTCGAATATCTTTAAATCCAACTGCAGCACCTATATCTCCACATTCCAATACATCAATAGCATTTTGCTTGTTTGAGTGCATTTGGAATAAACGAGAAATACGTTCTTTTTTATTAGTTCTTGTATTGAAAACGTAAGAACCAGCTTCGATCTTACCAGAGTAAGTTCTAACGAAACAAAGACGACCAACGAAAGGATCCGTAGCAATTTTAAATGCTAAAGATGACATTGGTTCATCCATATTTGGTTTTCTTGATTCAACTTCACCTGTGTTAGGATTTTTACCTTCGATTGCTTCAACATCAATTGGAGCAGGTAAAAATGCCATGACTGCATCTAAAAGTGTTTGAACACCTTTGTTTTTAAATGCAGATCCACACATAATTGGTGTGATTGACATACTGATTGTTGATTTTCGAATAGCAGCAATCATTTCCTCTTCAGTAATTGAATCAGCATCTTCGAAGAATTTCTCCATTAAAGCATCATCTGACTCAGCAACTGCTTCAATTAATTTAGCTCTCCATTCTGCAACAGCTTCTGTCATATCAGATGGGATTTCAACTTCTGACCAAGTCATACCCATATCTTCCTCATTCCAAACAAATGCTTTGTTTACAAGAAGGTCAACTACTCCTTTGAAGTCATCTTCAGAACCGATTGGCAATTGGATTGGAATTGGATTACCTCCAAGACGTTCTTTAATTTGCTCAACAGTACTTAAAAAGTCTGCTCCAGCTCTGTCCATTTTGTTCACGAACCCAATTCTTGGCACACCATACTTATCAGCTTGTCTCCAAACAGTCTCAGACTGTGGTTCAACACCTGATGAAGCACAAAATAAAGCAACAGCACCATCAAGTACACGTAATGAACGCTCCACCTCAACGGTAAAGTCAACGTGACCAGGGGTATCGATAATATTAATCTTATATTCTTGATCTTGGTAATTCCAGAAACAAGTTGTAGCTGCAGAAGTAATTGTAATACCTCTTTCTTGCTCTTGTTCCATCCAGTCCATCACAGCAGCACCATCGTGTACTTCACCAATTTTATGACTGATACCAGTATAATAAAGGATACGCTCAGTAGTTGTTGTTTTACCAGCATCTACGTGGGCCATGATCCCTATATTTCTCGTAAATTTTAAATCTCTTTTTGCCATGTTTTTATTCTCTTTAGAATCTGAAATGCGAAAATGCTTTATTCGCTTCAGCCATTCTTAATGTGTCTTCTTTCTTTTTAAACGCAGCACCTTCTTCTTTCGAAGCAGCGATAACTTCATTCGCTAAACGTTGTGCCATCGTTTTTTCATTTCTCTTACGTGAATAAGTAATCAACCATTTCATAGCCAATGATTCTTTTCTACCTTCACGAACTGGAGTTGGTATTTGGAAAGTAGCACCACCTACTCTTCTACTTCTAACTTCAACACTAGGAGTAATGTTTTCGATTGCTTTTCTCCAAACATCGATTCCTTCTTGGTCATCGATTTTTTCGTTTACAATATCAATTGCATCGTAAAATATTTTGAACGCTACGTTCTTTTTACCATCCAACATAATGTTGTTTACAAACTTAGTTACTGTCTCATCCTTAAATCTGGGATCTGGAAGTATCTGTATTTTTTTCGCCTTTCTTCTTCTCATGACTTACGTTTTATTTTTTTGGTCTTTTAGCTCCGTACTTAGAACGACGTTGAGTTCTACCTTCAACTCCAGCTGTATCCTGTGCACCGCGAACGATGTGATAACGAACACCTGGGAGATCTTTTACTCTCCCTCCACGTACAAGTACCATGGAGTGTTCCTGAAGATTGTGGCCCTCACCGCCAATGTAAGCATTGACTTCTTTACCATTTGTTAAACGTACTCTGGCAACCTTCCTCATTGCCGAGTTTGGCTTCTTAGGTGTAGTGGTGTACACACGCACACATACTCCTTTACGCTGCGGACAAGAATCAAGTGCTGCTGACTTGCTCTTCTTCACCGGCGCTGTTCTACCCTTGCGAACTAACTGTTGAATAGTTGGCATATTTTTTCTTTAATTTTTACAATAAATTATTACCCCAAAAACACTTTGAGGGGGGCAAAAATAGTTATTTTATTTTAGAATGCAATTATTTATAGAGAAAAATTTCAGATTTTAACAATGAAGTGTTAATTGTTTTCTCAAAACATATAAAAACACCAGAATTTAGAATGGTTTTTATTATCTCATATCTTAGAGGTGGTGAAAATAATCAATAGTGATGAAAAACTTCATCTTAAAAAGAAATTTAAAACAAATAGTATTGCTTCATGCTTTCTTTTTATCTTTGTTTTATGAATTATCTCCAAGATTTAAATGATAGCCAAAGAGTAGCTGTAGAACACATTGACGGCCCCATGATGGTTATAGCAGGTGCTGGTTCTGGAAAAACTAGAGTGCTCACATACCGCATTGCTCATCTGATGCAAAATGGCGTTGACTCTTTCAGTATTCTCGCTTTGACCTTTACAAATAAGGCGGCAAAAGAAATGAAAGAACGTATAGGTCAAATCGTTGGAGATAGCGAAGCTCGAAATATTGCAATGGGAACATTTCACTCCGTTTTTGCACGTATTCTTCGGTATAATTCTGATAAACTTGGATACCCTTCAAATTTTACAATTTACGACACTCAGGATTCTCGTAGTTTATTAAGAACGATTATAAAAGAGTTTGGATTAGATGATAAAGTTTACAAACCAAATGCTGTTCAGGGTAGAATCTCAAGTGCCAAAAACAATCTGATTTCTCCTGAAGCTTACGAAGCAAATGTCGAAATTGTAGGTGAAGATCGTATGTCGCGAAAACCAGAAATTTTTAGAATTTATAAGGAATATCAAAGACGTTGTTTTAAAGCTGGAGCAATGGATTTTGACGATTTACTTTATCAAACAAATGTACTGCTGAGGGATTTCCCAGATGTGCTTCATTATTATCAACAAAAATTTAAGTATGTCTTAGTGGATGAGTATCAAGATACGAACTACTCACAATATTTGATTGTAAAAAAACTAGCAGCTGTAAATGAGAATATTTGTGTTGTAGGTGATGACGCTCAAAGTATTTACTCATTTCGTGGAGCAAATATTGAAAATATTCTCAACTTCAAAAAAGATTACCCTGATTACGCACTTTATAAACTGGAACAAAATTACAGAAGCACGAAAAATATTGTAGAAGCTGCGAATAGTATCATCAAACGCAATATGGATCAAATTCAAAAAAGCGTTTGGACTACAAATGACGAAGGGAATAAAATTAATATTATTCGTTGCTTAACTGATAATGAAGAAGGTCGTGTCATTGTAAATCGAATTTACGATATCAAAAACCAAACTGGTGCAGACTTTAAAGACTTTGCAATTCTATATAGAACAAATGCTCAATCGCGTTCTTTTGAGGAATCGTTGCGAAAATTAAATATGCCGTATAAGATTTATGGTGGTTTATCATTCTATCAACGCAAAGAAATTAAAGATCTCATTGCATACTTTCGACTTACAGCAAACCCATCAGATGAAGAGGCTCTAAAGCGTGTGATTAACTATCCAAAAAGAGGAATAGGTAAAACAACAATGGACTCAATAATGATTGCTGCTAGTCAATATGATGTAGCAATTTGGGATATTATTTCTGATTTCCAGCGCTACCCTGTTTCAATATCAGCTGGCGCAAAAACAAAAATAAATCAATTTGTTACTAAAATCAGAAGTTATTCTATGCGTCTTGAAAATACTTCTGCTTATGAACTAGCAAATGAAATTGCTCAATCAACTGGTATTTTAAAAGATCTCTACGATGATAAATCACCTGAAGGGGTGACTCGTTATGAAAACATTCAAGAATTACTGGCTGGTATTAAAGAGTTTTCTGTTTCAAAAGAAGAAAGTGACGAAGTTGGCACATTAGGTGATTTCCTTATCGATGTTGCATTATTAACAGATGCTGACCAAGAGAAAGATGAAGACAAAAATAAAATTACGTTGATGACTATCCATGCTTCAAAAGGATTAGAGTTTCCACATGTATTTATTGTTGGTTTGGAGGAAAATTTATTTCCTTCACAGCTTTCTTTATCATCCAGAACTGAACTTGAAGAAGAGCGTCGTTTATTCTATGTTGCAATGACGAGAGCTGAAATAACTTGCACCCTTTCCTACGTTGTGAGTCGTTATCGTTGGGGACAGCTGGTGACTGCCGAGCCAAGTAGATTTATCGATGAAGTAGATTTACAGTTTGTGAATCACGAAAATGACACGCGAAGTTCAGGTGGAGGCAAATCATTGAGTGGCCATAAGCGTCCATCTGTTGATCGAACTCCTGGTTTTGGAATGATGGGTAAGCCAAAAGGAAACCTTAAACCCTTAAGCGAAACAAAAAGTAGAGGCTCTACCTCCTTGGAAAATGGCGGTACTACAGATTCTTTAAAAGTTGGTTACAACGTTGTTCACAGTCGCTTTGGAAAAGGGAAAGTCACCTCACTTGAAGGAACAGCTCCTAATCAAAAGGCAACTGTTTTCTTCCCCAGAGTTGGACAAAAGCAATTGATTTTGAAGTTTGCGAAGTTAGAGATAGTTGATTAAGCTTCTGTAGCTTGCGACAATAAATCATTGTTATCAGCAAAAGTAAAGATGTAAGTTCAATTAGTAAATGCAACAAAAAGTTTAAAATGAATGGAAATTGAG
>JBBEBO010000115.1:0-21824 GCA_040882265.1 Brumimicrobium sp.
GTTGTTGAATAACTACCTGCCACTCCCATAATTTCATTTGGATTCTGAGCGTTATCGTCTTCAATATAATTTGTTGTAAAATCCCAGCTCCATTGATCAATTGTACCGTGAGATGTTGTACTCAAGTCAGTAAATGAAGTTTGATCATTTTCGCATTCAAATGTGCTTATAAAGTCAACATCAGGAAGTTCTAAAACCGTAACGCTTTGAGTAATTGTATCACTACAACCAAGATCAGTTGCAACAACTAAAGTTGCATCGTAATCACCATCACTGGGATACAGATGAGTCGGATTTTGATTATCATCATCAAAAATATTATCATTTTGAAAGTCCCAATCCCAGTTTACTATACTACCTTCATTAGGAGTACTATTATCAACAAAACTGTAATCGACATCATCACAGACATCTTCCATCAAGAAATCAGCAGTAGGATTTTCATAAACAGTAACTTGGTCATTGTATGATTCTACACATCCTAGATCACTCGTAGCTGTTAATTCAACATTATATTGACCAGAACTAGCATACAAATGGCTTGGATTCTCAGCTGTTGAATTTGCCGAAGCATCTCCAAAGTCCCAATCCCAATTAGTTATAGTACCTGTGGTTATTTGAGAGGTATTGTTAAAGTCAACTTCAAATCCATCACATTCATTTTGGAAATCAAACTCAGTTTCTGGATTAGGGTTAACAGTTACTTGAATAGTTGTGTCATGTGAACAACCTACATCATTCGTAACAGTTAGTGTTGCATCAAAGTTGCCATCAGATCCATATACAAAAGTCGGGTTTTGAGTTAAATCATCTATTGTACTATTTGAATTAAAATCCCATTCCCAATCTACAATATTATTAGCACCTGAAGCCGACTGATCTGTAAAAGATGTTGCGATATCTTCACAAACAGTTGTATTATCAAAATCTGCCGTAGGATAAGGTGGTTCAACAACATCAAATGAATTTACATCACACTTTGGTCCAACTGTATATCTAGCAGAATATTCTCCCAAAGGATAATTATTTCCACTTATATCTAAAACTGCATTTGTTTCACCCGGAAGTACTACACCTTCATGATACCATTGCCATGTTCCTCCAGAGGTATCGGTACTTGCTGTTAATTGGTAATCATCATAACATAAATCTCCTGAAGGATCTATTTCAAGACTTGTAAAATCTCCAGTTTCTGCGAGCGTAAGACCATCTAAATAATAATAATTAGCTGCTGCAGGACCATCAGCACAGTCTGGTCCGATAACTAGTGCCAAGATATCTACAGTTGGTGTGAAAGTAACTTGAAGATTAACCCACCCAGGACCAGAAGCATTAACACTTGTCAATTCCATCCAGTTCCCTTCGCCAACTGGACAACCATCGTTGAAAGGAAGGTCAGCGCAAGTAGTTGTTCCATAAAAAGTTAAATCAATTGGTATACTTCCATTACCAAATCCGAGATAAAAATCTAGGATATAAGTATTTCCAGCTATCATCGGAGAAGATAAACAAGAACCTATATGTTCTTGCCAACCAGTCATATTTATGAATCCAGCAATTCCATCACCATCTGGGTTTGGACCAGGCGATCCATAAGCTGGTGCAGAAGCTGTTCCACAGTTATGCCAAAAATCAGAAGTCGGATTTGAAGCTTGGATCCAGCCATCGGCACAATTAAGTTGAGTATATCCAGTTGGACAGCACGAGTTATCTTCAAAAGAAGAATTTGGAATTAAACTTGGTACTTCTTGTGTTGAAGCAAAACCTTCACATTCACAATCAGGATCATTTAAATCAATTAAACCATCTGCATCATCATCAATTCCATTATCACATATTTCTTGACCGTAAAGAAAAATTGGTAAAAATAAATAACATATAAAGTGTATGATTCTTTTTATCATAATAGTAGTTTTTAATACTAAAAAATTAAGTTACACAAACTTAACGAATTATTAATCGGTTGGTTGCCAATCTCAAGTGAAATTAATGTTACTATTATTTACAATCAAAATTGTTTCACTCTTATTGAATCTTAAAATGAGCTGAAACACCCATTTTTACTAGAATAACATCAATATTATTTAGATAATATATCAAGTTTTTTTGTTAGCACTTAATAAACATTCATTCAAATTTAAAAATAAAACTTGTTCAACTTCAAAGTATATGAACTTTATTTTATATTTTTATAAAAAATACTACTGCATTTTGAAAACAATATACATAACACTTTTTTCAATTTCATTAAGCCTTCAATTAATTGCTGGTGGCTTTCAAGTGAATCTACAAGGACAAAGAAGTTCAGGAATGGGGCATACAGGAACTGGGCTTCGCTTAGGTGCTGCTAGTGGTTTCTTTAACCCTGGAGCGCTCGCTTTTTCTGGAACAGAAGTTCTAATTGGTATAAATTTAATCTCATCTAAAGTTGGATATAGAGAGCATCAACCAGGTGTTTACACTGCTGAATCTACTAGTGGTATAGGAACTCCATTTCATGGTCATATAGCAATAAAACTGGGTGAAGATTCACCTTTTGTTTTTGGCTTTTCTGCATATACACCTTTTGGAAGTGGAATTAGTTACGAGGACGATTGGAAAGGTCAATTTTTAATGCGAGAGATGTCGTTGAGTGCAATATTTTATCAAGGAACTTTTGCTTATAAGATAAATGAGAAATTAGGCATAGGAGCGGCGTACGTTTTAGGTACTGGTGATTTTTCATTGAGGAGGGGTATTCCTGTGCAACATTCTGATGGAACATACGGGGAGGCTAACTTAAGTGGTAAAGGAATTGGGCATGGCTTTAATGTTGGAATATTCTATGAATTATCCGATCAAGTTTCGTTGGGTGCAAGCTTTAGGTCTGGAGTTCAAGTTAGTTTAGATGGTGGACAGGCTACATTTGATGTGCCTGAAGCTTTAAACGAAAATTTTCCATCAACTAATTTTAACTCGCAGATTAGACTCCCAAGTGTTACTAATTTTGGTGTGTCAATCAAAGCATCGGAAAAAACAACTTTAAACTTCGACTTAAACTATGTTGCCTGGAGCAGTTATGACACATTGTCTTTTGACTTTGAGGAAAATACTGAACAGTTACAAGATGCAAACTCCCCTAGAAGATATAAAAACGTAGTCATTATTAGAGCTGGTATAGAGCATACCTTAAATAAATCAATGACAATACGAGGCGGTGCATATTACGATTTTTCGCCAGTTCAAGATGGTTACATGACTCCTGAAACTCCTGACATGGATAAAATTGGACTTACAGCTGGGGTTTCATATTCAATCAATAATTTTCAAGTCGACGCTTCATTTATGTACATTTTTGGTAGCGAAGAACGTCGCGACACAAATATAGAAACAGGATTCTCTGGAAGATGGACATCACGTGCCTTCATACCAGGGGTTTCATTTTCTTATAAATTTTAACTAAATAAAAATCAATTTACTATGAAAAAAGTTTACTTATTAGGACTGGCTATAACCAGCATGGTTGCTGTGCAAGCACAAGATTGCTCAAGCGGGAGGTACAAAAATGAAGTTTTTCAAGATTTCGATCAAACATTGGACATCGTTTATGGTAATAATACTACATGGAATAACTCCGGAACTATAGATCTTGAACTAGATGTTTATGAACCACAAGGCGATACTGAAGCTGAAAGACCCTTACTGATATTTATCCACGGCGGAACTTTTATTTTAGGTAGCAAAGAAGAATCAGATGTAAAACCGTTAGCAGAAATATTTGCTAGAAAAGGCTTCGTTACTTCATCAATGAATTACAGGTTAGGTATGAAAAACATACTTACAGGTCCAGATGAGTCAGATGCTTCAGAAGCAGTTATGAGAGCTACTCAAGATGCTAGAGCAGCTGTAAGGTTTTTTAAAAAATCTGTTGTAGAGGATGCTAACCCTTATGGAATTGACACAAACAATATATTTTTAGTAGGCAGTTCAGCTGGTGGTTTTACAGCACTTCATTTAGCTTATCTAGATGAAACATCTGAAATACCTCCATTTATTGATATGTCTGATCCAAGTTTGACTGGTGGGCTCGAAGGTACAACAGGAAATGCTGGATACAACTCGACAGTGACTGGAATCATTAATTTAGCGGGGGCTTTAGGAGATGTAAATTGGATGCAAGCTGGTGATATACCAGTTTTAAGTTTGCACGGTGATGAGGACGGTACTGTTCCTTTTGGCACAGACATGATTCAAGTTGGTGGAAATGATATAATGATAGTAGACGGAAGTGAAACTGTTCATACACGCGCAGAAGACATCTCCCTAAAACACTGTTTTAAACCATTTTATGGTGCTGGTCATGTTCCTCATAATGGTGACGCTATTTACACTGATACAACTCAAGCTTATATGACACAGTTTTTGTTAAGTTTTGTATGTGGAGAGACTGATTATTGCAACTATATTGAAACTACAGGTTCTATTGCTGAACAATCACAAATTGACTTTAAGCTCTACCCTAACCCTGCTACATCAGTAATAAACATTGAGTCTGAAAACCATATTGATTCATATTCAATTGTAGATATTAATGGTAGGCTAATGGAAGATGTTACGTCAACTAAATCATTCAGTGTTTCTGTTAATACTCAGAATTACAACAAAGGAATCTATTTTATTCGAATTAAGACAAATAAAGGTTCTAACACTAAGAAATTTATTGTAGAATAATTGATAAAGTAAGGGCGAAATGTAATTCGTCCTTACTTCTTTTGCATTTTATAAGTTGAAAAACTAGCGTTATTTGTCAAATATAAAAAGTATTCTCCCTTAGGAAGTTCACTTACATTGATATTGTTATTACTTGAAACTACACCTTCTTGAGCTATCCTACCTAATTTCGTTATAATTTGGTATTGAACACCTTTTTTATTATTTTCAAAAGTCACATAGTTTGTGGCAGGATTAGGGTAAATAAGATCAAAGTTCCAATCAGAATTAGCGATTGATTTTATACTTGACGTCTGATCTCTAACATTCATCTTGTTGTAATAAATATTTAACACGCCAGAGCGAACATCTCCCCAAACAGCATGGATCGTATCTCCTGAAAACTCAATACTCATAAAATCATTTCCTGAACCTTCAACAACTGTATCGTGATCTGCTATTGTATCAGTTATCAAAAAATTTGTTGAAAAATTAGATGAATCATTAAACCTCACAGCTCCCATTATTTCAGTAGGAACATTATATCCAGTTCCGCCATTTCTTCTATCTCTCCACGAAATAACCAAATCATTGTTTTCATTAAAATCTCCCCAAACTAAGTCTTGCATGACATTATTTCCAATCGGATCATCGTTTACTCTTTCCATACTAGACCAAGTGTTGCCATAATCAAACGATTCTGAAAAATACACATCCAAATCACCATTTTCTTCACCTAATTGAATATAACCTAGATGAGATGCATCTGATGGATTACTAATTAATAATGGTGCTTTTTTAGCATCTGAAGAAGATAAACCAGAGGATTGTTGCTGAATAACGGTGTGATTTAGTGAAACACCAGCATCTGTAGAACTTGCCATTATGTACTGTGCAAAAACACTCTGAGATGTCTCATAACTTGGGTAAACTGCATAAAAAACACCGTCAGCACTTACCGCTGGGGTAGGCATAGGGACTGGAATATTATCACCAGCTAAATAATCTGTTGTATCTAAATGTCTAGGAGTACTAAATGTTGCCCCTCCATCTGTACTTGTAACAAAATAAGGATGATATGGTGGTATTACAATGGACGGTTGATTAGCATTCATAGATGTTACATAAACAGTTCCATCCAAACTCCCTCCAGAATTATCTACAACCATCCACGGACGATCTATACATAACTGATCAGGACAATCAGTAGTACTTATAGCATCTACTGGAGCTGACCAAGAAGTACCACCATCAGTTGACTTAGCGACAACAATTTTTCCAGCCGAGTGATTAACATTCTCAAAATCAATGTAACAGAGATAAACATTTCCATTATTATCAATCTGTAAAGATGGGTCAGCACTACCATAATCAGTTTCTATATGAGGTAATTCTGCAGTAGTACTCCAAGTTTCACCACCATCAAAAGTAGCTCTTGTTTTTATAATTATTTTCTGCCCAAGTTTAAACCCCATCCAAGCAGCAACTAAATGTTGATTATCATTTGGATTCATGGCGATATAAGGCTCACCTTCGAAAATCATACCATTTGAAATATTTTCATTTTGAGCGCTAAGATTAGCTACAATCATTAATAATAAAAAAGTGAAAAATAGTCTCATAACAACAAATTTACACATTAAAAAAATTAAGGAAATAGTGTTCCATCACAAGAAGAACAATTCACATTCGGAATTGAGCTATTGTATTTACTATTTATTGCTTCTATAATCCCGTTAGAAAGTAATTCATGTCCTTTTTGATTGGGATAAATCCCATCTAATCCAATAAATCCACCACTGACAAATTCAAAGCTATAATCTACTCCATTCCATTTCATTCCTGATTGTAAATCATGGTAAAATGTATTTGCATCAAACAAAGCAAAATCATATTCCTCTGCTAATTCTGCAATAACTTGGTTATAAGTAATAATCGCATTATTTACTTTGGATACTTCTGTCAAATCAAGTACATAACGATCCTCAATATAATTAATCTGCAATCCATAATAATAACATTTCATTGAATCAATTGGGACCGTTAAAGTGAGTAATTCACCTTCTACCATTTGTCTTATATTACTCGGTGCATCTGGATCATCCATAACAAAAGGGTTTGAACCTTCACTAAAACTGATGTGGTTAGCTCCTCCTGCTGTAAAGAATCCTGTCAATTGAGCAGCTGTATCTGCTGATAAAGTAACTCCATTATATGCAACCAAATTAAAATATGGAACATCCTCCAAAGACGGAATATTTGCCAAAACCCCTTTTGTTCCTTTATCGTGTAAAATAGACAAAATAGAGTCTAACTTGATTTTAAAATTTGTTGCGGATGGAATTGTTTCATCATAACCACCATTCAAAGCATACGAATATATGTCCTCCATACCCAACCACGCTATTAAAAAACTCGGATTGTAATCAATCAGCTCTGATAACATCGTTGAAGTACCTGGATTTTCAGCTTTTCTGTGATAATATGGAAAGTGGTTACCATCATTCACTGACAAACCAAAGTTCGGATCATTTAAATCACTCATTTTAGCAAAAGGAATGCATTGATTTTGTTTGTTTACTAATGAAGATGAGTTCTCAAAATCTGTAAGCGAAATAGAAGAGTAAATGTCTTTAACAGGCCCTAAGCTTTCTACACCTTTACAATCCACACGCATACCGAGAGAACTTTTGGTTTGAAATAAAGAAACCCATGGTTTTGGGTTTAATCCAACTCCATCATCACTCGAAGAAGTCATTTCATTCACATCAAAAGGACTTCCTCCATACTCTTCAATTTGTTTAAATATCAAACTAGGTATAGAGTTAATTTGTCCTTTGGAGTACAAGGCTCCATCTTGATACCCTGCAAGAGTTCTACCTCCAATGGCGGCAGGCCTATCAAAATTCAATTCATTAAGCCTATTTAGGTCATCCTTTTTCTTACAACTAGTAAAAAAACATAGAATAAGAAGCGTAGTAATAAGTTTTAATTTCATTTTCAAAGTGTTACATTGATAACAAATATATAAAATAATTCGCTTCAAAACTCAGTTCCATCAAAATTCAAAGCTTTAATTTTTCCTTGCTATATTGACTGCTTTTATTAATTTTGCAGTCTTAAAACAAACTGATTTAGACATGTTCGAGAATCTTACAGATAAATTTGAAAAAGCATTTAAAGTTCTTAAAGGTCAAGGACAAATTTCTGAAATTAATGTTGCTGAAACTTTAAAAGAAGTGCGAAGAGCATTGCTTGATGCCGACGTCAACTTTAATACGGCCAAGGAATTCACGAATACAGTCAAAGAAAAAGCTTTGGGACGCGATGTGCTAAATGCGGTTTCTCCTGGTCAGTTAATGATTAAAATTTGTCACGAAGAACTCATTGAACTAATGGGTAGTGAACAAGAAGAGGTGAATTACCAAGGAAATCCGGGTGTAATTTTAATGTCTGGGCTTCAAGGTTCTGGTAAAACTACATTTTCAGGTAAACTAGCCAATTTTTTAAAGACAAAAAAAGGTAAAAATCCATTATTAGTAGCTTGTGACGTCTACCGCCCTGCTGCAATCGATCAGCTTCATGTTCTCGGTGAACAAATTGGTGTTGATGTTTTCTCAAACAAGGAGGAAAAAAATCCAGTTAAAATTGCGCAAGATGCAATAACGCATGCCAAAAGCAATGGTTTTAATGTGGTAATTATAGATACCGCTGGTCGCTTAGCTGTTGATGAGCAAATGATGAACGAAATCTCTGAGGTTAAAAACGCTATTAAACCGTCAGAAACGTTGTTTGTTGTGGACGCTATGACAGGACAGGATGCAGTGAATACTGCTAAAACATTTAACGAGCGAATCAATTTTGACGGAGTAATTCTTACAAAATTAGATGGTGACACGCGTGGTGGTGCTGCAATTTCTATAAAAGCTGTTGTCAACAAACCAATCAAATTTGTTGGTACTGGTGAAAAAATGGATGCTATTGATATCTTCTACCCCAAACGTATGGCCGACCGTATTTTGGGGATGGGTGATGTTGTTTCATTGGTTGAAAAAGCGCAAGAACAATTTGATGAAAAAGAAGCACAAAAGCTTCAAAAGAGAATTAAAAAAAATCAATTTGACTTTAACGATTTTTTAGGTCAGCTTCAGCAGATTAAAAAAATGGGGAATGTTAAAGATTTGATGGGCATGATCCCTGGCATGGGCAAAGCAATGAAAGGTGTTGAACTAGAAGACGATGCTTTTAAACATATCGAAGCGATGATTCAATCCATGAGTCCACATGAACGCGAAAACCCAGACATCATCAACGGTACTCGCAAAAAACGTATCGCTATGGGAAGTGGTCAAGATTTGCAGGAAGTCAACAAACTTCTCAAACAATTCAACGATACGAAGAAAATGATGAAGATGATGAGTAATAAAAAGAACATGATGAACATGATGAAGCAAATGAAAGGAGGTGGAATGCCAGGAATGTAGTTTTTGTTTATTGTGTTATCTACTATGTGGATTGTATAACATTACATCAATATTCTTTTCGGATATTTTAGAATGATGTTGGATGTTAGACTTAAGAGTGATTATAGTCGGGATTTTAAGGTATAACTTCTTATAATTTACTAATGATAGACAATAAGTTCTATACTTTTAACCACTTAACTGCCTTTATTTGCGTTTGCTCAATTCAATATTTTTAAGCTCAATTTTAGACACTAACTCAACATTTCCCAAGTCATAAGCTTGATCTATCTTTGTGAGTTCCGTTATAGTATCAGACGGTTTAAAATTGTGATAATCTTGAAAGCGTACTCCTTTAATTTTTCTTGGATTTACAGCTGCTCTAAAACGAATCCCACCTCCTTCTGTGAAATATTCATACGCTAAATAATCCATCGTGAAATTCTTTTTGTGAACCCAATAAATAAAAACGTCTTCATGATCTTCTCCTCCTCCTTCTTCATCAAAAGTTACTTTAATTTTATAGTAATTTTCGTCCCAAACGGTTGTTTCTTCTAACAGATCAGTATTCACAGCTGGATCTTTGAGTCCTTTTGGTAAAAACGCAAAATAAAAAACCGAATTTATAGAATTCTTGTACAGTCCTTGTTTTACACTATCTACTTCAATATTTTCAGCATCTATAGAACGAACTAGACTTTTACCAGACCATATATCCTCGATTATTCTGCCAGTAGAATCTTGAATAGTTCTTGTTCTTTCAACCCCCATTTCTTTATGAGTGAAACCATAGGAATAATCCCTAAAATCAAATGAAACATTCATGTCATTTAACTTAGAAACTCCGTGAGTCTGATAAACACTATCTATTATTTGTTCAGCGCTGAGCTTTATATCTTTAACAACTTTTTGCTCTTTTACAGATTCTTCAGTACAGGCATATAGTGCAAAAACAAGAATTGTAAAAGCAACATATTTATTTAGCATTGCGATAAAGTTTAATCAATTTTTCAGCAGCTTCAAAAGAAGACATTTCCCCTTTCACAACAGCTTCTTCTGTAGATTTAATACGCTCTTTTAAACGGTCAGCGTTGTAAAAATCTGTCATTAAAATCTCTGTGATGGTCTCGTGGAGCCAATATTTATCTTGATTCTTGCGCTTAAGATCAAAAGAGCCATTCAACTTTGTATGATTTACATAACTGTTTAGAGTGTCTAAAACCTTGTCAATATTCAAGTTTTGTAAAGCGGAACAAACCAAAGCTTGCGGAGTCCATTCATTTTCATTGGGCGGAAATAGATGCATAGCATTTTGGTATTCTTTTCTTGCTAGTTGTGCTTTATTTAGATTATCACCATCAGCTTTTGTTATTACTAAAGCATCAGCCATTTCCATGATTCCTCTTTTAATTCCTTGCAGTTCATCTCCGGCTCCTGCAAGCATCAGTAATAAAAAGAAATCTACCATTGAATGAACCACCGTTTCTGATTGTCCAACACCAACAGTTTCTATTAAGATATAATCAAATCCTGCCGCTTCACAAAGAATAATTGATTCTCTCGTTTTACGAGCTACCCCACCAAGTGATTTCCCAGCAGCAGAAGGTCGAATAAATGCATTAGGATCTTGCGAAAGTTCGTTCATTCTTGTTTTATCGCCAAGAATACTTCCACCACTTTTTTCAGAAGAAGGATCTACAGCAAGCACAGCAATTTTACTTCCTTTTTCAATCACTAATTGACCAAAAGTCTCAATAAAAGTACTTTTCCCAACACCTGGAACACCTGTAATGCCAACTCGAATTGAACCTCCTGAATAAGGTAAGCAACTTGAAACTAACCCCCTTGCAACATTTTGATCTTCAACACGGTTACTCTCTAGAAGTGTTATTGCACCACTTAAAGCTTGAACTTCTCCAGCTAAAATTCCTTTCAGTAAGTCATCATGGTTCAACGTGTTTTTACGTTGATGACGCTTTTCCATCCATTCTTTTAAGCGAGACTTATCCATTTTAAAAAATTAATTTTGTCTTCTGTAAAGATAATGATTCTTTAAACAGCGACATTATGCGTACGCAAAGCATCATTAAGCGAAGTCTTTAAATCTGTACTTGCCTTTCTTTTCCCGATAATTAATGCACACGGAACTTGATATTCACCTGCAGGGAATTTTTTAGTATAGGATCCTGGAATGACAACACTTCGTCTTGGTACTTCTCCTTTTAATTCTACAGGTGACTCACCAGTAACATCAATTATTTTAGTTGATTTTGTTAAAACTACATTTGCGCCAAGAACAGCCTCTTCTCGAACCCTAACCCCCTCAACAACAATACATCTAGAACCAATAAAAGCACCATCTTCAATTATAACTGGAGCAGCTTGAAGAGGTTCAAGTACACCTCCTATTCCAACTCCTCCACTTAAGTGTACGTTTTTTCCAATTTGAGCACACGAGCCAACTGTTGCCCAAGTATCAACCATTGTTCCTTCGTCAACATAGGCTCCAATATTTATATAAGAAGGCATCATAACTACACCTTTCGAAATATACGCACCATATCGAGCAACAGCATGTGGAACAACACGAACACCAAGTTCTTTATAACTCTTCTTTAAAGCCATTTTATCGTGAAATTCAAACGGTCCAACTTCAATTGTTTCCATTTTACGAATAGGAAAGTATAGCACTACAGCTTTTTTAATCCATTCATTCACTTCCCAACCATTTCCAGATGGTTCAGCAACTCTAAACTTGCCTTTATCCAATCCTTCAATTACAGCTTCAATCGCTTCAACTACTTCTTTACTATTTAAAAGAGATCGATCTTCCCAAGCACGCTCTATAATTTCTCTCATTAATTTACTTTTTAATATTGTATCCGAGCAAAGATAATAGACTTCATTTCACATGCTAAAACTTATTTAAATTATTCCCCTTTTTTCACATTATTGCTTAGAGTGGGTGTTTTTTTTGACTGTTTAAGGATGAATAGTAAAAAACGGTGTGCGTTTCATAATAATGGTTGCGCAGCAGTTCAACTGCAGCGCAACCATTATTATTAATATGCTATTTACTAAAGCGACAAATTTTATACATCAAAATAAAATTTTAGTGGCTATAAATTTGAACAAGAAGATATCCTTATCTTCGCACCAATGAAAGAAACACGTATCAATAAATTTCTAAGTGAAGCAGGATATTGTTCCAGAAGGGCTGCGGATAAGCTTATCGAACAGGGACGCGTCACGATCAACGGTAAAGTACCTGAAATGGGAACAAAAATCACCGAAAACGACGAGGTTGCCGTGGATGGTAAATTGATCTCAGAAAAAAAGGAGGACTTTGTCTATATCGCTTTAAATAAACCCGTAGGAATTGTTTGTACTACCGATACACGTGTAGAAAAGGACAACATTATTGACTTTATCAATTATCCAAAACGCATTTTTCCAATTGGTAGACTTGACAAACCAAGTGAAGGGTTAATTCTTCTTACTGATGATGGAGAAATTGTTAACAAAATACTTCGTGCACGAAACAACCACGAAAAAGAATACGTGGTTACTGTTAACAAAGCAATTACACAAGAGTTTATTGATAAATTGGGGGAAGGCGTTCCTATTCTTAATACTGTTACTAGAAAATGCCGAGTGGAACAACTCAATAAAAATACATTTAGAATTGTTTTAACCCAGGGGCTCAATCGCCAGATTAGGAGAATGTGTGAGTATTTGGGGTATGAAGTAATTACTTTAAAGAGGACTAGAATTATGAATATTCAACTCGATATTAAAGTTGGAGATTGGCGCTATTTAAGTAAAGAAGAGTTAAGTAGATTAAATCAGTTAATTAATGATTCTACTAAAACACACGAATAGAATACTTTCAAAATGGAGCGTCTTGATTTCTTTTACTCATAATTTTAACTTTCCGAAGTTCTAATAAACCAACTCTCTATCAAAGTTGATAAAATTTTTTTTTTAATTTGTATTTTCTAAAAGAATATTTGTATACTTGCAGTGTTACAAATCTCGTGACGTTTCTCAAAGAAAAAATTATATACAGTCTTAAGGTATCTCTTATTATATATTTCATATAAATGAACAAAGAAGAATTAACAGGAAAAAAACTTCCTGAACTACGCGTAATAGCAAAAACGATTGGTGTTAAAAAAGTTGAATCATTTCGAAAATCAGAATTGATTGATCTTATTATTGATGGTGGCGAAGCTACTAAAGGTAAAAGTACAGATCAAGACTCAACATCAAATAAACCTCGCAAAAGAGTAGCTAAAGTTTCGGCTTCAAACAAAGACAAGGATTTGTTTTCAAATGAAGAAAAAGACACTACTCAAAAAGAAGACGAGTCTAGTCCAAACGATTCTAAGAAAGCATTTGTCAAAGCTAAACAAGACAAGCCGAGATCAAATACTAATGAGAAATCTAAGGAGGTTGAAACAAAAGGTCGAGAAAGAAAGTACGAAAAACGAACCACTCAACATTCTGACAATAACAGCGGAAGAAAAGAGAAAAATAACAATGGTAACGTAAATTCAGAAAACAAATCTGTTTCAAACAAGACGAAACCACAACACGACAATAAAAATAGTAATGATCAAAGACCACAGCGCCAAAATGATAATCGCAAAGCAAAAGAAGATTTAGAAAAGAAGTATGATCTTTCAGGAATAGTTGCAGCTGAAGGTGTGCTAGAAGTGATTCAAGATGGTTACGGTTTTTTACGTTCATCTGATTACAACTACCTACCCTCTCCTGATGACGTTTATGTTAGTCATAGTCAAATAAAATTATTCGGTCTAAAAACAGGAGATACTGTTTACGGAACGATTCGTCCTCCACGCGAGGGTGAGAAATATTTTCCCTTAGTTAAAGTTGATTCAATCAATGGTCGTGATCCATCTTTTATTAGAGATCGTGTTCCATTTCAATATTTAACTCCGCTTTTTCCAGATGAGAAGTTTAAATTGACTGGACATAGTCAAGAGTCAATGTCTACAAGAATAATGGACTTATTCTCCCCAATTGGAAAGGGACAACGTGGGATGATTGTTGCACAACCTAAAACTGGTAAAACAGTATTGTTAAAAGATGTTGCAAATGCAATCGCAGCGAATCACCCAGAAACATATTTAATTATTCTTCTCATAGACGAACGACCTGAGGAAGTAACAGATATGGCACGTAGTGTAAATGCTGAAGTTATAGCTTCAACATTCGATGAACCTGCAGACAGACACGTTAAGGTGGCTAACATGGTGTTAGACAAAGCCAAGAGAATGGTCGAGTGTGGTCACGATGTTTGTATTTTATTGGATTCTATCACTCGTTTAGCTCGTGCATACAATACAGTTTCTCCAGCTTCAGGAAAAGTACTTTCAGGTGGTGTGGATGCAAATGCACTACAACGACCAAAACGATTCTTTGGAGCTGCTCGTAAAATTGAAAACGGAGGTTCACTATCTATTTTAGCTACTGCGCTTACAGATACAGGATCCAAAATGGATGAAGTTATCTTTGAGGAATTCAAAGGAACAGGTAACATGGAGCTGCAGTTAGATCGTAAAATAGCTAATCGACGAATTTATCCAGCTATCGATATATTAGCTTCAGGAACTCGTCGTGAAGATTTATTAATGGATAAGGACAGTTTACAGCGTATCTGGATCTTACGTAAGCACCTTGCAGACATGAACCCTGTTGAAGCAATGGAGTTCTTGAAATCACACATGCAAAATACATTGTCAAACGAGGAGTTTTTAGTCTCCATGAATAGTTAAATATATGCGTCCAGCACTCAAAACGGCCCTCTTTTTTGCGGGTTCATGGATTTTATTAAAGTTTATATTCCTTTTTTTTGGCGTGTTCCAAAACGAAATATTTTATTCTGGACTCTTAAATAATTTATTTTTATTAGCAGCAATAGCGGTCGGTTTATATTTAGAAAAGAAAAAAGAAGGTTTTGGTGAAGGAACAGCCCTTTCTGATATCAAACACGCAATGGTTGCTGGCGCACCTTATACTTTAATTGTTTCTGTTTTTATGTTTTTCTATTATCAAGACATTAATCCTTCTTTTGTAGAAAATCGTGTTTCTGAACGAATGGATATCGTTTACAACAATATGGAACGAGTGAGTTATGTAGACTCACTCAAACTCCAAAATCAGGATTTTAAGGTAATGACAGATGAGGAAATCTACAATCAAATCCAAGAAGAAACTAAAAGCGCCTTTTCTCCAAAGAGCTTGTTGACATTTTCTCTTTTAGGTCTTTTAATTTTAGGCTTTACATACGCGATTTTTGTTACCGCAATTTATCGTAAAATCATGCTTCGGGATTATTATAAATAAGTGTTTTTAAAGGTTGATTTTTATTTCTTTACTTAAAACAAGCTAAATAAATTGATGTAAATATATTTTTATTCAGTAAATTTAACTGGATTAAAATTTTACAAATGAAATACCTTTTTAGTTTTTTATTTTCTCTTTTTAGTTTTTTGGTTTCAAGCCAAAGTGAATGGATTGAAGAAGAGTCTAAAGAAGATATTAAAGCTTATTCAAGAATTAAAGAAGGAAAAGACTACTATGAATTTAGAACAGTTTTTGAAGTCAATACAAGCCTTATCACAGCACGAAAGTTAATATCAAATATTAGTCATTTTAAAAATTGGTTACCAAGCACATTGGAATCAAAAGTATTAAAAGTGGTTAGCGATAGCGTTCTTTATGCTTATACTGTCACAGAAGCTCCCTGGCCAGCGAGTAAACGAGATTTAGTATTTAAAGTAACGAAACGAAAGACTGGAAACAATACCTACAGCATAATTATGGAAGGTAAACCAGATTTTCATCCATTGCAAAAAGATATGATTAGAGTTCAAGAATATAACGCAATCTGGAAAATCACTAAACTCAACGCTAACTTAGTTAAGATAGATTATTCAGCTTCTTTCAATCCTGGAAGTACTTATCCTAATTGGATTATTAAAAATTCTTTAGTTGAAGCACGTATACAAACCTCTTTAAATTTCATTGAAGAAGTTAAAAGTGATGATTAAGGTATCAACTTATTTATTCAGAAACACTATTGTCCGATATAAACTACAGTATATCCTATAACCTCGAAATTAATAGATTATCATTTTCACAAACAAAATTCATTAGTATAAATTCGCATATTGCAAATTAATATTTACATTCGTATCTCATTAATTTATATAAAGATGAAAAAGCATAGTGGAATGCGCCCTCACGATATTGCGATATTATTAAAAATAATTAGCAAAGGGAATCAAAATTGGTTAATGAAGGAGATATCTAGTGAGTTAGAGATTAGTGCAAGTGAAGTTAGTGAAAGTATAAATAGATCCACGATTGCCAAACTGATTGAAAATAATAAAAAAACTGTTGACAAAGCTTCATTATTAGACTTTCTAAAATCTGGTCTTCGTTTTGTGTTTCCACAACAACCAAAGAATATAGTTAACGGTATTTTAACGGCTCATTCTGCTGCACCTTTAAACAAACAAATATTTAATGAAGAATCATTGGTTTGGCCTTATGAAGAAGGAACAGACGAAGGAAAAGCTATACAGCCATTACATCCAAAAATTCCTCAAGCTTGTCTTAAAGACAATAAATTTTATGAGTTAATGGCATTAACTGAAGCGCTAAGAATTGGAAATGATAGAGAGCAGAAAATTGCAATTGAGATGATAAAAGTACGGTTGTTGTACAGTTAAGACATTTTTGCTACGTATATTTACGTATTTTTGTTATTAATGATTCCAACTATACTCATAGCAGATGACCATGAATTATTTCGAAAATCGCTTATCGTTACATTAAAAAATTATTTTCCAGATACTGATTTTATAGAAGCCTCGAATGGTGAAGAGGTGCTGGAAATCACAAAAAAGAATAAACCTGATATAATTTTATTAGATATAGAAATGCCTGTAATGAATGGTATTAAAACATTATTAGAGCTAAGGAAAAACAATCTTAATTCTAAAGTTTTAATGCTTTCATCAAAAACAGCCAAGGAGTTCATCTATATTTCTAAAGAATATAAAGCAAATGGTTACTTTACTAAAAATGTTGCTCCTGACATGCTTGCTGAAGTTATCATGAGAATCATTTCATCGAACTTATTTATTTGTTCAGAATGGTTTTCACTTGAATTCACGAATAAAAATCGTTTTTCATCTAATACACTTACTAGAATAAATTTATTAACGAAAAGAGAGCGCGAAGTGCTAAAGTATTTTTTTAACGGACTAAACACCTCAGAAGTTTCTGAAATCATGAGTGTTCGAAAAAAATCAATTGATAATTATAAAAATAGAATCTTAACAAAGATGGAAACCACACCTGATATGTTTTTTCAAGACTGGGTAATCAAAAATCGTGAAGTTATAGGTTATTTAATCTAGCTACTTAGTTCACTAGCGCTATACAAGAAAAAAAGACCAACTTAATCGGAATAAAAGTACAGTTAAAGTTAAGACCTATTATTTATAAGGTATTAACTCCATATTCAACCCTGTCCATTCGACGAGTTCCCTTCCGCTTTCTTCAATATCTTCATCAATCTCTTTATAGTGCCATTCAGTTGTCAAATGAATATAAGAGTTATCACCAATTTCTTTAAGAATTTGAATAATATCAACAATATATTTTGTCGAAGTAGAGTTGAAATAATCAAGGTTGAAAACTACTTTCAAACTATAAGTACTATTACTCTTCACTTTGTCATAGTTTTCTTTAAAATCATCCAACCAATTAATAATTGGCTCAAAAAATCTAGGTGCATTTTCAGGTCTCGATTCACCTGAGAAGAGAAACTCTCCTTTATCTATATTAAGGTCTACAAAAAAACTACTTTCTGTTTGGTCAATTTTTAAACGTTGCATTCTTCTTCTTTTATGATCAATAAAAATTAAACATCATCAATTTTGACATCAATGATAACAATTCTTTCTTCATCTGATTCCTCCGTTGAAATTAATATTTTATTATTAGATTTCAAACGAATTAATTCCATTCCAACTCCAATTGTTCCTTTTTTATTAATTTCTCCTGTAAGAAGTTTTTCTTTATACTGTTGTTTTAGTTCAGGTTTAGATAAAGAGTTTATTGAAGTAGAATGCTCCAATAAATCTGAAATACCGTCAATCGAACTTGTATTAAATGTTATAATTCTATAACAATCAGGACTTTTTAAAATTGCTATTTCTACTTTTCCTTCTTCATCTTTTTGGTGTAGAAGTGTATTTTCTAGCAGTTCATTTACGATTGAGTATATTTTTTTCTTTAAATTATAACTTGTATCTAGTGATGTTTTTAAGTCAGCCAAAATATGAGTAATCGTATCGTGTTTAATAAAACAAATATTCCCATAAATCTGAGTATAACGATTTGTAAAAACACTAAGATACTGTTTACTGCCATGCATAATGCGCTAAATTACAAAATTTTAACCTCAACCCTTCTATTTTTTTGTGCTTGAGAGTCATCTTTCTTTTGTAATTCACAATCTTTAACAATCATTTTCTGTTCTCCGTAGCCTTTTGGTTGAATTCTATCTGAAGAAATTCCAGCTTCAACCAAATACTTTTTACTACTTTTTGCTCTTCTATCAGATAACCATAAGTTATATTTGTCTTCTCCCATACAATCAGTATGAGCACTTAACTCGATTTTAATACCTGGGTTTTCATTCATAAAATCTTTAACTTTTTCCAAGACAGGAAATGATTCTTTTTGAATAAAAGAACTATTAAAATCAAAATAGATATTATCTATTTGTATAACTAAATCTTTCTTAGCATCATATTTCATAGAAAAAGGGTTCATTCTTGATAACACCTCATTTCTTATCTCTTCTGAGTCATCATACCTTGGGATTATTTCATTATGAGAAATATATTTATCCTTTTCTTGAACTACTTTATATTCTTTATCTTTACGTACATGGAATCCCCACTTTCCATCTTCGTCTGACTTTTTAACTTCAACTAACTCCCACTCATCATCTCCTACTTTCTCATAAAGTGTAATTGTTACATCATCCACTGGATTTCCTGTTATATCATCTATAACACGACCCGTAATCATAATAGGTTTCAATACTACATCTTTAATCTCTTGTAAGTTAGTATTAGAAACTTTAGAGTACTTCATAGATTTAGTTTCATAATAAGGATCTTCAAATGTTATTGACACACTATCACCAACTGAAATTCGTTTAGTCCATTCTCCATCATTATTTGATGACAGTTCATCTCCATCATCAAAAGTAATCGACACATCTGCTATTGGATCATTTGTTAATTCATTTATTATTGTGTTTGGTGCTTGTGGAAATAATACTTTGAAGACATCATCTTTATTTGATTTCGCAAAATTTCTGTCCGTCGTAAGTATCCCATAGTTTGCTTCAGGGGTAATTATAAATGAAAAATCATTCATACAACTGTTTATTGGTAAACCCAGGTTTTGAGCTTTGGAATATTCATCATTATCTTTTATGCTTAAGAAAATGTCAGAGCCACCGTAGTTTTCATGACCATAACTCGAAAAATATAGAGAATCACCTTTAATAAAAGGAGTTAACTCATCATAAGAAGTATTTACATTCTCTCCACAGTTTATTGCTTCAGACCAACCATCTTCAGTTTTTTCAACAAAATAAACATCATATCCACCATAACCTCCTGGCATATCTGAGACGAAATAAAGACGATTCTCGTCTTTTGAAATTGAAGGATGGGTAAAGTTATATTTAGTGTTATTAAATGCTAAAAGTTGAGCCTCACTATCATCCTCTTCAGTATCATAAGAAAAGATTTGTAGAACATTCTTTTCATTTTTGAAAGACTTTTTCTTATTACTAATATTAGCTGTAAAATATAGAAGTTTAGAAGTTTTATTATAACTTGGATAAGCATTAAAAAATGAAGTTTCCTCATTAAATTCAAATTCTTCTACTGTTTGAAAATCTGAGCTTGATGAAAATTTACCGAGTGTTGTAAAAGTAGTTTTCGTTTCTTTATTGTTCTGCTCTATTCCTCCTATTAAGTCACCATTATCCAAAAATGAATAACCCATACCCTGTTTTACCTGAGGTAATTTTAAATCAATTAACTCTGTTGATGTGTTAACTTCATTATTAAGTTTAGGATATTCTATTTTTGATTTTATTAAATTGTCATAATTTAAAGCATCATCACTCCCCGCAGATTTATTTTCATTGTAAACTGAATAATACTTGCTTGCATCATCATATTTACAAAACATTCTGTTTAATTCAGCAAGCCTTATTAATGTTAATGAATCCTTATTTTCATTTTTATAAAGATCTTCATAAATCTTCATGCTTTTTTTAAAATTGTTCATTTGAAAATAGCTATCGGCGAGCTTATGTCGAATAAACTCAGTATCTCCTCTACCTTTGCTTAATTCTTTTTCAAAAATTATACTTGCTTCTTTGAAATAACCCGCAGAATAGAAGTCGTTAGCTTTGTTTTGACTTTGTGTATAAGAAATAAAAGCTACAACTGTAAAAAATAAAATAATGTGTTTCATGATTAGTTTAAAATATAGTATTTATAAAATTTTTAATTAAAATCTTGGAGACGTAATTGGTAGTAATTCACGCGATGGCGTGTCAAAAGTCAACATTATTTCATGTGTATTGCTATGATATCTAGATAATTCAGAGAATCCAAAATCATAACTGTAAGAAATTGTGAATTTATCCATCAATCGAACTGATAAAATAGCGGCCAAATCATTTGACGTTCTATAAGATAATCCAAACCCTAGGAAATCATTATATAAAAGTTGAGTATTTAAGTCTGCCTGTAAAGGCGAACCTAAAACACCTTTTAATAATGTTGAAAATCCTAATTTAAAGGATTCATTTAAGCTAAACCTGTATCCTGCCGTTGTAAAATAATGAAAATCTTGAGGAACTACTAATTGACTTTCTGGATAGTAATTTGCATTTCTAAAAAGTGATGGTATTGCAAATCCAACGTAATAATCTCTAGAAAAGAAATATGCGCTAAATCCAAAATCTGGCTGAATTTCACTAATTGAAGTAGCAGGAAATTCAGGATCGCTCTGATCACCTAAATTTAAAGTTGAATAATCAGAATTAGTATTTGTAACACCTCCTTTTAGAGATAATGATAAAAAATTCTTCGTATTTAATTGCATACGATAAGCAATCCCTAAATCAACATTAGTTATTGAATTAGAACCTAGTTTATCAAATGACGCTATTCCTCCTACATGCAAATTAGTTGTTTTTATAGGAGAATTAAAGCTAAAGAAGGAAGAAGCTGGTGCCCCTTCAAATCCAACCCATTGTTGACGATGAACTGCAGCTGCATTAATATTATCGTTTCCTGCAATTGATGCCATGTTCAGTATTGGCTGATGCATCATGTACTGTGTTATATTCAGTCTGTTTTGTCCAAATACTAATGTACTTAGTACAAGCGAAAAAAATACGCTAATTATTAATTTAATCATAATCCTCTATTTTAGTTATTTCTTGTATTCTTTTTATTATTCACTACCTCTTCAGCTCAATGTACCCTTTTAAAGGATCCTCATCTTCGCCAAGTTCTAATATGTAAA
>JBBEBO010000116.1:0-3357 GCA_040882265.1 Brumimicrobium sp.
TAATTAATAATTACCAAATCATAAAACTTCAAATAATTTGTAGTATATTTCTGAGGCAACTATAAAAACAGGTATTTCAAATGGACATTTCCAAAAAGAAGCAAGCTTTTCCAATTAATCAAGGTCTACGTAAATATTTACGCAAGTACAATCGAGAAGACTCTATTGCACTTTCGTATGATGATATGAAGCGTTGGAGCGACAGCACTCCAGTATATGATGCAAATGGAAGAAATACATTATGGGAAAGTGTAATATATGACATGGCGCTTCAGGATGAGATACTTTTGGGATTGAGACAAATTTATGCTCAGCTTAAAACAGACGGGGACACTGAGATTATTAGTCATTTGAAAGTTGGACAGATTGACTATTGCTTATTTGGAAACTCAAACCCTTTTAGAGTCAAAATTGTAAATCAGATAAATGATAATCACGATTATTTCTATATAAAAACGGCTGATGCTTCACGCGTTTATGGATTGGAGCTAGAACATATTCTTTCTCCAAATAGGATAGAATATATGGTTGATGGAAACACACTAGTAGAGGCGCATATCGCTGGAATTCCTGGAGATGTGTTTATGGAGAACTACATGGATACCCCAAACTTTTACCCAACTGGAATGGCGCGTGAATTTGTTAAGTTTAATGAACGTTGTTTTGTTATGTTGTTAGGTGATATGCGGTCGTATAATTATGTTGTAGATGTAACACCTGATTTTGACAGAGAACAATACCGTGTTCGTCCAATTGATTTTGATCAAACCGCATATGAAGGCAGAAAAAATCACTATATGCCTCAATATTACAAGGAAAATAATCAAATTATTGATTTTTGTATCCAATTATTAACTCCCGAAACTGTTGAGCAATATCGTTATGAAGAGCGTACTTTGATGAAGAGAAGATATAAATTAGCTATGCCAAGGCTAAATCGATTACTTGATTCCATGCTCTACCAAACGCTTTCAACCGAAAAGAAAATTAAGTCTTTGGCACAAGATTTAAATAAATACCATAAAACGACAAGGTTTTCAAAGTATCAACACATGGGGCGAATTTTAAAAACACACTTATCGCTTATGTTAGGAAAACCCAAACCAAATAAAGTTGCTGGTAAATCTAAATTCAAAGACAAAATAAAACAAGTCAAATGAATTAGAAGAAACCAGTCATCTTTTTAAAACTACAGGTTTATTTAGTTCACAATTTCATCGATTGCTTTATCAAGAATTTCGTCTTTAGTTAAGTCTGACCAATCAAAATCGACTTCAATATCTGCTGGGACTCCATTTTCTGCATAATTATTGCCGTTTAAATCAAGTAATTGACTAACACTAAATCGGTAAGTCCAACCATTTGGCAATTGTCCTCCATTGGGAAGTCCACCGCCCCCAGCTGTTGTATCCCCCATTAAAGTAATATTAGGAATAGCTTTGGTAGCAAGAGCGAAAAATGTTGTAGCGCTATATGAACCTTTGTCAATAAGAACAATTACAGGTTTTGAATATTTTACTCCATCGTATGGAGTAATGTAAATATCTTCCTTTTCAGCAAAGTCATCATGATTAGGACCGTTACGTGAAATATTATGACCGACCAACGTTTTTGTGTCAACGAATCTTCCAAGAATTTTAGGATAGTTAAAAATACTCCCTCCACCATTTTTTCGAAGATCGAGTATAATACCTTTAGTGTTTTTAAAACGGTTCAAAACCAAGTCCATCTGAGCATTACTAAAGTTAGATGTAAAGCTGGCATAACGAATATATCCAACCTCTTCATTACTAAGAAAATCGTTCAATAATGGACCTGTTGTCCAAATGTCTGGAAGATAATGTTCTTCTATAGTTCTCCAGCGAAAATTTTCTGAACCTGTTAGAGCTACTTTATATTGAGAAATATTAAATGGAGATATTAAATTGGAATGATCATCTTTAAGTTCGTTAAGCATTTTAGCCATAACTTCAAATAACTCTGTTTCACTTGAATTATCAGAGAGCATTGGACGATATTGATCTTTGACTTCGTTCCAATTGATTCCTTTTAACTCAAAATAGCTATATTTTTTGTCGACTTCGCTCCAGAGGTAGTCAAAATTCTCATAAGGATCACTAGACGCTAGGTCAGGCTTAAAGAGCATTTTTTCGCATGAAGCAAAAAAAAGTATTGTTAAAATCAAGAAGGTATTTCTCATGATTTCCTTTTTTTAGAGTTAAAGAATAATGTAAATTGAATTTGGTGACTTGCCATTTGAAATGCTTCATGTCTTCCTGGAACATGAGCCGCTCTCCAAACGTATGACCAACTTCGAGCATTTCCATTAGGAAGGTGTTTTATGTATTCAAGTTGAGTTTGAAGTCTCCATCCGTTCAACGCCCATTGATAATTGTAGTATGTCCAGGCAGCAGGACCTGTTTCGGTACCATTCATTTCACTGTTGTAAGTATAAGTATAACCAGGACGGTGATTAACATTTAATACACCAACATTAAAGAGAAATCTTAAATCTCTTTTTGCTGGTTTAAGAACTGGTTTGAAAAGCAGTAAGTTGATTTCCTTTTCCTTCTTTCTTGAAATATCTCGAGTAATTTGAGCAGAAGCCATTAAATTGTAGATGCTCTCTAAACCTAATAAATTATTCACTAGTGCACCGTTTATACGGATGTTTTGAGTGGTAACCAATGCACCTCCAACCTTTATGTTGTTCTGAGTGTTTGAAAGAGCCTCTAACTTCCATAATTGTTGATAGAAAGCATTAAACTGTCCAAAAAAAGAAAGCCCACCAGTTTGTATGAAATCACTTTCTGGAGTATTAGGAGACATGACAGCACCACCCATTTCAAGCTGAAAAATTCGTTCTCTTGAATCGGAATGTTTTAGCCATGCTGTACTCAAGTTTAATCCAATGCCACTGAAGAATAACGGTGAAGTAGCAAAATCTCTATAAATAGGAGTTGTTATACCAGTAGATAAGCGAGTGTAGTATTTAGTGTGGAGACTGTCATTGTGTTCCACATTACTATTATTTACCTGCTCTTGGGCATTCAGAATGTGACTGGATTGACAGCAAATAAATAAAATTAAAAACCTGAATGATAAGTTATTAAACATGTGTAAAAATAAAATTAATGCGGTAAATATAAGGATATTTGACTTTGTATAAGGTTTATGGTCAGGGCAAACTCACACTTTTTTAATTTGGTAGACTAAATATTTAGCTTTAACCACGAATATTGGGATTATGTGTATGCTTTGTAGTTATCAATCCACTTATTATTATCCAATTTTGATCAGCTGTTAAAAAGTGCTGTAGGCACTTACAATTTTTAGCGCTGGCATTCATGCCAGTGA
>JBBEBO010000117.1:0-21709 GCA_040882265.1 Brumimicrobium sp.
CCCCCCCCCACGACCTCGAAATCAACCATAACCCAGCATCACCTCGAGCATCGCGAGAGGTCTTGTTTCGTTTATCCGGACACTAATGATTGAATAACAACAAAGCGTATTGCTTCTATTTAAAGTCAGATAAACTGTAAAATGAATAAATACTCATCAATTTTCCCTCTAAGTCATTTTTTTAGTACAATATTCCATCGAAGTCTAAACTACAAGTCATCATCCGGATCATGGTCGTCATATTCAACCCCAGGTGGATTAAATAATCCCCAGCGATCAATAACGTAATTCCAGGGGTCAAAGGTTTTTACCCATTCGGCAAATTCAACTCTAAATAGCTCTATTTCATCACGTAATATGTCTAAATATTCGAGTCCGTTGATATCACAATGAGTGAATCCATTGCATCCAACTTGTAGGTCTCTTGCTGCTTTGCGAATGATTGCTGCGTTTTCCATTTGAAGATCATACAAGTCAGCGCCTGCTGCTCCAGCAATTTTTGCTGGGATGATGAAGGCATTACTTACCATTTCTTCTGCATGGAATTTCGCCAGTTGAAGTTCGGTTCCAGTAACTTTATCATTTATCTCATCACTGATGTATTCCGAAATCTTAACGGATAACTCCGTAATCTCCATTGCTTTTTGATAAACTGGGAGCTTTTTATAAGCATCTCTATCGTCGGGTTCTTCTTCGTACATGTCTCATTCATTTAATTAAGTCTAACAACCAAATCATCAGCAAAAACCATACTTCCCGCTTTAAGTGCTACTTCCTTGACTTTGCCCGCTGCATTTGCAGTGACTGTCGTTTCCATTTTCATTGCCTCGATGATGAATAACGGTTGATTTTTCTCTACTTCTTGCCCTTTTTTGACTAAAACCTCACTCAAAGAACCTTGTAATGGTGCTCCAATTTGTTTGTCGTCATCTTTATCCACTTTAACGCGAACGACTTTATCCACTGCAACGCTTTTGTCCCTTACTTCGATATTTCTTGTTTGTCCGTTGACTTTGAAGAAAATAGTTACCATTCCATCATCATCCGTTTCACCGACAGAAACGAGTGTAATCAATAGTGTCTTTCCGTGTTCCAGTTCCACAACGACTTCTTCCCCAGGCTCCATTCCGTAAAAGAAGTTTTTGGTTGGAAGATTAAATACATTGCTGTACAAGTTGTGATGTTCAAAAGCTTCAGTAAATACTTTTGGATATAGTTTGTAAGACAAGAAATCAGTGATATCCAGTTTTCTGTCCATTTTAGAACCAAACTCTTTTTCAAAGTCTTTGAATTCCTTATCGAAATCAACAGGTTCTAAATGAGCGTTTGGTCGATCTGTATATGGTTTTTCACCTTTAAGAACGATTTTCTGTATCTTTTTTGGAAATCCTCCGACGGGTTGACCCAAATCACCTTTGAAGAAACTCACAACCGATTGAGGAAAAGATAAATTTTCACCGTTTTCTAAAACATCATTTATCGTGAGATTATTACTCACTAAATACTGCGCCATATCACCAACAACTTTGGAACTTGGTGTTACTTTAATGATATCACCAAAAAGTTGATTCACTTGCGCATACATATCAGTGATCTCATGGAAACGATCAGCCAATCCAAGAGATTCTGCCTGTGGCTTTAAATTGGAATATTGTCCGCCTGGAATTTCGTGTTTGTATACTTCGCCAGAACCAGATTTTAGTCCGGATTCAAAAGGGTAGTAGTACGTTCTAACTTGTTCCCAGTAAATGGAATGCTGTGATAAACTTTCAAGGTCCATTTTATTCTCTCTAGGGTGAAATTTTAACATCTCAGCCATTGTGTTGAAGTTGGGCTGCGAGGTAAGGCCTGATAAACCTCCTAAAGCAACATCAACGACATCAACTCCTGCATCAATTGCACTCATGTACGTTGATCCTTGCATCGAAGAAGTGTCATGCGTGTGCAGATGAATGGGTATATTAACCTCAGATTTTAAGGCTCCAATCAATTCTGTAGCGGCTTTTGGTTTCAGTAAACCAGCCATATCTTTTATAGCCAAAATATGAGCTCCAGCATTTTCAATTTCCTTTGCTAGTTTTAAGTAATAATCTAAAGTGTACTTTGTTCTACTTGGATCTAATATATCACCTGAATAACACATTGAAGCTTCTGCCAGACCATTTGTCTTATTTCTAACGTGTTCGATACATGGAGCAATTGATTTCATCCAGTTTTGCGAATCGAAAATTCTAAAAATGTCAATTCCATTTTCCCAAGATTCTTGAACAAACCGTTCGATTAGATTGTCAGGATAAGCAGTATAACCAACACCATTTGATCCTCTAAGTAACATTTGAAGCAGGACATTTGGCATTTCTTTTCTAAACATTCTCAAACGCTCCCAAGGATTTTCTTTCAAAAATCGCATACAAACATCAAATGTAGCACCGCCCCAAACTTCCATACTAAAAATTTCAGGATGACTTTTCGCATAATGTGCAGCTACTTTTTGCATATCGTAGGTACGCATCCTTGTAGCGAGTAGACTTTGATGCGCATCACGCATGGTTGTATCGGTAAAATGGATTTTCTTTTCTTTCGATAGCCATTCCGCAAATTTTTCTGGCCCCAATTCCGTAAGTAGATCTTTTGTTCCTTTTTTGTATTCGTCTGCTTTTGATTTTGGAACTTGAGGTACTAAGAAATTAGGGTTTTTAACGGTGTTTTTTACATCAGGATTACCATTAACCGTAATGTCTCCCAAGAAGTGAACTAACTTTGTCGCTCTGTTACGTGGCTCTTTAATTTTGAATAGAGCAGGTGTGTTCTTGATATAATTTACAGTCACCAATCCATTTCTAAATGTTTCGTCTTTCAAAATGTTATCGAGAAATGCCATGTTCGTTTTTACACCGCGAACACGAAACTCTGCCAATGCACGACGCATTTTTTTACAAGCATCATCTAAGGTTCGACTACTCGCAGAAACCTTTACTAACATAGAGTCGAAGAAAGGAGAAATTTTAACACCCTGATAAATACTCCCAGCATCCAGACGAATCCCAAATCCAGAAGCACTTCGATATGTCGATATTACGCCGTAATCTGGTTTGAAATCATTTTGAGGGTCTTCTGTCGTAATTCTACATTGCACAGCATAACCATGTGTTTTGACAGCGTCTTGATTGGGCAATTGAATCTCCTCATCACTCAGTTTATATCCATCTGCAATGTAAAGTTGAGTTTTTATTAAATCTACACCTGTCACAACTTCTGTCACCGTATGTTCAACCTGAACTCTTGGATTAACTTCGATAAAATAAATGCTTCCATCGTCATCAACCAAGAACTCTACAGTTCCGATATTGTTGTAATTGACAGATTTACATATTTTTACTGCGTAATCATAAAGCTTTTCTTTAATAGCTGAACTCAAATCCTTCGAAGGAGCAAACTCAATTACTTTTTGATATCTCCGTTGTACAGAACAGTCTCGTTCGAATAAATGCAGAACATTTCCATGATTGTCTGCAACAATTTGAATTTCGATGTGCTTCGGATTCTCCACAAATTTTTCAAGGAACACCGTTTCGTCACCAAACGCATTTTTTGCTTCGCGTCGAGACTCATCGTAAGCACTTTTCAGTTCATCCATGTTCCGTAAAACGCGCATTCCACGACCACCGCCACCAGAAGCAGCTTTCAACATAAGCGGGAAACCTATTCGTTTGGCCTCATCAATGGCAATATTGACATTAGTCAACTCCTTTTTGTTGCTCTCAATGACAGGAACATCACTTTTGATCGCTACTTTTTTCGCCGTGATTTTATCCCCAAGTGATTTTAAAACATCCACTTCAGGTCCAACGAATATGATGTCGTTATCTTTACAAGCCTGAGCAAACTTGGCGTTTTCAGATAAAAATCCATAACCCGGGTGAATAGCATCGATATTATTGGCTTTCGCCACTTTGATTATTTCATCGATATCCAAATAAGGTTTCAACGGATCATTATCTTCTCCAACTTGATAGGATTCATCAGCTTTGTAGCGGTGTAGGGAATAACGATCTTCGTAGGTATAAATTCCCACTGTTCTGATTCCCATTTCAGTACAAGCTCTAAAAATACGAATGGCAATTTCTCCTCGATTTGCAACTAAAACCTTATTGATTTTCATGAAGTAAATTTTGTTTTTTAATGATTGGCTTTTAAAATAATCAAATAGTTGGTTTCTAAAAGAATAGTTTTGTTAAAAAATAATGGATTATCAAGCGAGAAAATATTTTGGAAATATATTGACAAATTCATAATTACAAATCAAACAGAATTAAAAACCACACATCATTAAAAAAATTTTAAATTTGCTCTTTTTATAAATTCAATCGTAGAATGATACAATTATCAGATCGTTTGTTGTCCATGGAAGAGTCGGCAACTATAGCAATGTCACGCAAAAGTCGAGAGTTGAAAGATGAAGGGAAAGATGTAATCTCTTTGAGTTTGGGTGAGCCAGACTTTCATACACCAGATTTTGTCAAGGAAGCTGCTGTTGAAGCGATGGAGCAGAATTTTACAACATATACTCCTGTTCCTGGTTATGACGATCTGCGTGAAGCAATTTCTAAAAAGTTCAAACGCGATAATGGATTAAAGTACGATAAAACACAAATCGTTGTGTCTACGGGGGCAAAGCAATCCATTGCCAATGTCGTAATGAGTTTGGTAAATCCTGGAGATGAGGTAATCATTCCTGCGCCGTATTGGGTTTCGTATATTGAAATTGTGAAAGTAGCAGGTGGTACTCCGGTGATTGTTAACGCAGACATCAACGCTGATTTTAAGATAAGTGGAAAAGAGTTAGAACCTCATATTTCAGATAAAACAAAACTGATAATGTTTTCAACGCCTTGTAACCCTACTGGTTCTGTTTATTCTAAAGAGGAATTGAAAGATTTAGCTGCGACTATTTCAAAATATAAACACGTTACTGTGATCTGTGATGAGATTTACGAACACATTAATTTTGTAGGTAAGCACGAGAGTTTAGCGCAATTTGGTGAAGTTTACGATCAAGTTGTAACAGTAAATGGTGTTTCGAAAGCATGGGCAATGACGGGTTGGAGACTCGGTTATATTGGCGCTCCGAAAGAAATTGCTGCTGCTTGTTCGAAAGTTCAAGGCCAGTTTACAAGCGGTACGTGTTCAATTACACAACGCGCATCAATTGCTGCAATGGAAAAAGATCCTGCGTTTTTAAAGGATATGTTGGATGCATTCAAAAATAGAAGAAAACTCGTTTTAGATGCTTTACAGAAGATGGAAGGTGTAAAAGTAAATGAGCCAGAAGGAGCATTTTACTTTTTCCCTGATATTTCTAGCTTCTTTGGAAAGTCAAACGGTAATCATAAGATAAACAACGCGAATGATTTATCTTTATATTTGTTGGAAGAAGCTTTAGTTGCTTTAGTGACAGGCGATGCTTTTGGAGATCCAAATTGTATTCGTATTTCTTATGCGACAGACGAAGCGACTTTAACAAAAGCCATGAATAGAATAGCCGATGCGCTGCAAAAATTGAGTTAAATGACACCACAGGAACTGTTTCAAGATTTTAAAAAACGCAAAGTGCTTGTCCTTGGAGATGTTATGGTCGATGCCTATTTAGAAGGAAATGTAAATCGTATAAGTCCTGAAGCACCCGTTCCAATTGTTAGTTTTACAGCCCGAGAAGAAAGGTTAGGAGGAGCAGCTAATGTCGCTCTAAATTTAATCAGTCTCGGCGCAGAGGTTTCGATGTGTTCGGTGATAGGTGATGATGAAAACGCAAAGAAAATGCTGCGTTTGATGGATAAAAGGAATATCGCTTCAAATGGCGTAGTCAATTCCAAAACGAGAATTACAACCGTTAAAACACGTGTAATTGGCAATCATCAACAATTGCTTCGCGTGGACGAAGAGCAAACAAACGATATTTCATCAAAAGAAGAAGATTTATTGATTGAAAGTGTTGAAGATATTTTGAAAGAAGGCTGTGATGCTATTATTTTTGAAGATTATAACAAAGGCGTACTCACGGAGAAAGTGATTACTGAAGTAATTGCATTATCAAAAGAATACGATGTTCCAACGTCGGTAGATCCAAAACTCAAGAACTTTTTAGCTTATAAAGGTGTAACGTTGTTTAAGCCAAACCTCAAAGAATTAAAAGAAGGTTTAAATCGCACTTTTGATATTGCAGATCGCTCAATGTTTGAAGGAGCAGTGGATGAATTGTCAAGTTTGATTAATGCTGAAATGCTATTTGTTACAATGAGTGAACACGGTGTTTTCATGCAAACAAAAGCTTCAAAAGATTATATTCCAGCACACGTAAGAAATATTGCTGATGTTTCAGGTGCAGGTGATACAGTGATTAGTGTTGCTACTTTGTGTTTGGCAGCTGGTATCTCTCCAAAAAGTATTGCAGAAATCGCAAATTTAGCAGGTGGAATTGTATGTGAAAAGCGGGGTGTTGTAGCCATTGATTCTGATCAACTTTTAAACGAAGTAGAAAAACACAATATTCAATGTTAGAGCATTTTAGGGAGCAAGTAAACCTAAAGCTGTATGACTCAAAATCAACAGTTTTGTCTTTCTTTCGATTGGCGCACATTATTGTGGCACTTTCGATGATTGGGGTGCTTGTTTACTACTATGGTTTTCCTCAAACAACTTCTTCTAAGGAATCTTTATTAAGAGTCATTGAATACAGTTTTATCTTTTACATTTTACGGTTTTTTGTTAAATTTGTTTATGATTTCAACCCCCGAAAGTACTTTAGAGACAATTGGTTTGAAGCACTTGTAATATTTTTTCTTCTAGCAGAAGGAATCGCCTATAACTTTTTTGATACACTGTTGATTTCGAGTTTTTTTAGTTGGCTTGGTTTTAAGGGATTTGCAGATATATCAAATGTCTTAATTCAACTCTTTTTTATCATCTACATCATCACAGAAGTATTTAAAAAAAGGAATTTTAGGCAGTGGTTCAAAGTACATCCTGGGTTGTTGTTTACGCTTTCCATTTTAACCATCATTCTCATGGGAACTGGGTTGTTGATGCTCCCCGAAATGACAGTTGCACAAGGTGGAATATCTTTTACAGATGCCATTTTTATGTCAACTTCATCCACAAGTGTTACTGGTTTAGCTACTGTTGATATTAGTGCTGTTCTAACTTTCAAAGGACAAATGGTGATCCTTTTATTGATTCAAATTGGTGGATTGAACACTATAGCATTCGGTGCGCTTTACCTATTGATTGCTAAGTTTGGTATAGGCCTCAAACAACACGATGTTATCGAAGATTTTGTTAATAAAGACTCCTTTTTAGATACAGAATCTATGTTTGCACGCATTGTGAAATGGACGTTAGCCATTGAGTTAGTTGGTTTTATATTAATCTATTTCTTACTAGAACCCGTTGGAATATTTGAAAATCCTGGAGATCGCTTTTTTCACGCTGTATTTCATTCCGTGTCTGGATTTAATAGTGGAGGGTTATCAACGATACCCGGTGGAATGATGAACCCCTTAATTGTCGATAATTATTTGTTACACGGAGTAATACTCGGGTTGTTCTTCCTTGGAGGCTTTGGTATGATTTATTTATTTGATTTATTTCAAATTAAGAACCTCAGAGAACGGATGCGTTATCCCTGGAAAAGTATTCAGTTTGGTACTAAGATTTCGTTGTACTTCACATTAGGACTCTTAGCTGCTGGAGCAATTGTGTTTTTTATTTTTGAACACGATAACTCACTAAAAGGAATGTCTGGTTTTGGGCAAGTGGTCACTTCCTTTTTTGAATCTATGACAACGAGGAGTGCCGGATTTAACACTGTAGATACTGCAACATTAAGTCTTCCTGTATTAGTGTTTTTCTTATTCTTGATGTTTGTTGGTGCTGGTTCAGGCTCCTCTGGTGGTGGTATTCGAGTGTCCACTTTTGCTGTAATGGTGGCTTCTGTGCTTTCTACAATAAAAGGTAAGGCGCACATTGAAATGTTTAAACGTACCATTTCAAATGACTTAGTGTTAAAAGCATATTCTATTTTTGTGTTCTTTATTGTTGGGAATTTAGTAGGAATATTTGCATTGGTAATATTAGAATACGAAGCCATTGAATCGGGAAAATTTGCATTGATTGATATAATATTTGAACACGTTTCTGCTGCAAGTACAGTCGGACTATCCACTGGAATCACACCTGAAATGACAGCTGGAGGGAAGTATGTGTTGATTGTCGCCATGTTTATTGGTCGTGTTGGAACATTAACCTTGGCTTATTTGTTTGGTAAGCAAGTATTGAGTAGAAATTATAAATATCCTTCGGGACATACAATGATTGGTTAGCATGAGTGTAGAGGAGAAAAAGGTAGTAAAACCTTACAATAAATCAGATAAGTCAAAGAAAGAAGAGGTTGCCGAAATGTTCGATAATATTTCGGGGCGTTATGATTTCTTAAATCACTTTTTATCGCTGGGGATTGATAAGTTGTGGAGAAAACGAGCGATTAAAATGCTTAAGCCGCTTAATCCTAAAAAGATCATTGATTTAGCCACAGGAACAGGAGATTTTGCGATTGCAGCCTTAAAACTGAACCCAACAGAGGTTGTTGGTGTGGATATTTCTAACGGAATGCTAGAAAAAGGCCGTGAAAAAATGAAGAAGCGCAAAGTAGAGCATATTATTTCTATGAAAAATGGCGATTCTGAAGACCTTCCTTTTGAAGATAATTACTTTGATGCACTAACTGTAGGCTTTGGTGTGAGAAACTACGAAAACCTTGAAAAAGGATTGGCAGAAATGCTTCGTGTTCTCAACAAAGACGGAATGGCGGTCATTCTCGAGTTTTCCAAACCCAAAAAGTTCCCAATTAAGCAAACGTTTCAGTTTTATTCGAAATATATCATTCCACTTCTTGGAAAGTCTATTTCTAAAGATAAATCAGCGTATGCTTATTTGCCAGAATCGGTCGCTGCATTTCCAGAAGGACAAGACTTTTTGGATATATTGACAAAGGTAGGGTATAGAGATGTTAAAGCGAAGCCAGTATCTGGAGGGATTGCAACTATCTATACGGGAGTCAAATAATTTTAGTTTCTTTGCGTTTTATTAGAAAATGAAAAAGAGTCTTTTCATAAGTATATTGTTTGTTTTGGTGCTATCCTCAGGATTTGCTCAGAGAAGTCTTGTGACAAAGAATTATAGAAACTTTGATAGAAAGTTTATCCATTTTGGTTTTATGTTGGGGATAAACACAGCTGATTTTTCTACACGCTATAACCCCAATATGCTCACAAACTACAATACATATTCTGTTGAAAATAAAAGTCAACCTGGATTTCAATTGGGTATTATTAGCTCTATGAAGTTGGGAACACCTAATATTCGTTTACGATTTATTCCTTCACTTTCTTTTCAAGAACGTATTCTAATCTATACATACCTTGGTGAAGATGAGGAAGGAGAGCAAATATTTGAAACTGAAGATGAACGAGTAGGGTCCACCAATCTTGACTTTCCGCTGATGTTTAAGTTTAGAACAAACCGATATAATAATTTCGCTGCGTATGTTATTGCAGGGGCGCAGTATACTTTAGATTTGCAATCGCAAGAAGAAGCTTCTCAAAAATATGCAGACCCATTTATTAAAATCAAACGCGATGATTTACAGGGACAAGTTGGAGCTGGTGTAGACTTTTTTCTTCCTTACTTTAAATTTGGAATGGAGCTAAAACTCTCTCACGGTTTAATGAACGGCCTCATTCAAGATGGAACGCGATTGTCTCAACCGATAGACGCACTTTATAATCGTGTTTGGTGGTTTTCTCTTACTTTTGAGGGATAATGGAAAACACAGTTCAAATTCAAATTTTACCTGAACAAATCGATGACCTCGGTTTTATTTTATTTCAAGCCAATCAGAAAAATGGCACGACTGAAAGTGATTTTCCTTACTTTTTTATCCGAAAAAGATCAATTGATGCGCGGAAGAAGCCTGTGAAATACAATTTGCAAGTCGTTTTATCCAAAGAACCCATCACACCTGAAATAGATAAAATTGAATATTCTTCAGTAAAAGGGAAACCAGCGATTCATATCATTGGTGCAGGTCCAGCTGGACTATATGCTGCATTGGAAGCCATAGAATTAGGATTTAAACCAATACTTTTTGAACGCGGAAAAGATGTCCGTGAACGCCGAAGAGATTTAGCGAAACTGAACAAAGAGCACCTCGTTAACCCTGAATCCAATTACTGTTACGGAGAAGGTGGTGCAGGAACGTATTCCGATGGGAAATTGTACACCCGTTCTAAAAAGCGCGGTAATGTGCTCAAAGTTCTAGAACGATTCGTTCATTTTGGAGCGCCTTATGACATTTTAGTAGATGCGCATCCACATATTGGAACGAATAAACTCCCGAGAATCATCACGGCAATGCGTGAGCAAATTACCGCAGTTGGTGGAGAGGTGCATTTTAACGCTAAACTCACAGATTTAGAGATTCAAGAGCAACAAATTCGAGGAATTGAAATTAACGGTAAAGAAAAAATTGAAGTGGAACACCTGATTTTAGCCACAGGACATTCTGCACGAGATATTTTCTATTTGTTGCACGATAAAAAAGTAAAAATCGAAGCAAAAGGATTTGCCTTGGGCGTTCGTGTGGAGCATAGTCAAGAAATTATAGATAAAATCCAATATCACGGCCGTGAAAACGACGAATTTCTACCACCCGCATCCTACAGTCTCGTGGAGCAAGTAGATGGAGTGGGAGTGTACTCATTTTGCATGTGTCCTGGCGGAATTGTCGCTCCTTGCGCTACAGCCCCTGGAGAAGTAGTTACCAATGGTTGGTCGCCTTCCAAACGCAACAATCCCTATTCAAATTCGGGGATTGTGGTGGGCATCGAGCCTGAGAAACTCCCGAATTACGATCCGAATAACCCGTTCATTTGTTTAGAACTTCAAGCTGAAGTCGAGCGCAAGTGTTGGGAAGTCGCTGGCAAAACTCAAAAAGTCCCTGCCCAACGCATGATTGACTTCACAGAAGGTCGTATTTCAAAAGATTTGCCTCAATCCAGTTATCAACCCGGTTTAACGAGCGTTGATTTAAACACAGTGCTTCCAGATTTCATTGCAAAACGTTTGCGCAAGGCTTTTATCGCATTTGGCAAGAAGATGCACGGATACTACACGAATGAAGCTTTACTGCACGCTCCAGAATCAAGAACATCTTCTCCAATCTCCATTCCTCGTGACAGAGAGACTTTTGAACATGTTGAAATTAAAGGATTGTACCCTTGTGGTGAAGGCGCAGGCTATGCTGGAGGAATTGCTTCGGCTGCTGTGGATGGAGTGAATTGCGTTCAGGCGATTGTGAGGAAGGTTGGATTAGGAAACTCAGGATAGTATAGTTATGTTTTCCCCAATTTTAATTTTGAATGTAATTATTTACAAGCGATTACAAACGACTTTGATCGGGTTTAAAAATTCACTTTGTTGCGGATTTTATTTTTGTAAAGCCTTTGTATGTTGAGTTTTGTGGTGGGTAGGATGTTTGGAAATTTTTGCTAAATTTATGGGGTGGATATATGCAATGGTGTATAGCCATAAGTTGTGCGTCACCCTGAAAACCCACCGCACATTTAGCACATTTGGTTTTTGCCGACACGCAAAGCCCCTACTGTAAAACCAAAAGAGCTAAATTTCCCCACCCGCTGACAAAAACGACAATCTATTGGAAACTTTATTTAAGTATTTGCTTAAATAAGAAAACTATTTGTAACTTTGTTCCGTTGTTAACTTCAAAACAGAAAAATAATGGACAATAATCAATCGTGTATCAGACTATTTGCCGACAAGGTTCAGATAGACAACTGTAGAGAAACATTGCAAGCAAACGAAAACGCTTTTAAGGAATTGAGCAGTTCATTGGCACTTGCAGGAAATGAAGTGAGATTAAAAATCTTGTTCTTATTGGAAGAAGAAAACGAACTCTGCCCTTGCGACTTATCGGACATTTTAGGAATGAGCATACCTGCTGTTTCACAACATCTGCGGAAACTCAAAGACGGTAATATCATAGAAGGAAGACGTGAAGGACAAACCATTTTCTATTCACTGAAAAAGGAACAACTCAATTTACTTCATCCATTTTTTAAACACATCATCAATAATTCAAAAAAGGAAACAGTATGAACAAGAAATCAAACAGACTTGTCGGAGCAGGAGTGCTTTCGGCAGTAGCAGCTTCGCTATGCTGCATCACGCCAGTATTGGCATTAATTTCAGGAGCATCAGGCGTTGCTTCCACTTTTTCGTGGATGGAACCAGCCAGACCTTATCTAATTGGTATCACCGTTTTGGTATTGGCTTTTGCTTGGTATCAAAAACTCAAACCACGAACTGCCAAAGAAATTCAGTGTGATTGCGAAGAAGACGAAAAGAAACCCTTTATGCAGACCAAAACATTTTTAGGAATTGTTACCGTTTTTGCGGCTTTGATGTTGGCTTTTCCAAACTATGCACACATTTTTTACCCTTCAAATGACAAAAAGGAAGTTGTAATTGTGAATGCTTCGGACATTCAAACCGTAACTTTTGACGTGAAAGGAATGACCTGCAATGGCTGTGCTTCGCACGTTGAAAATGACGTGAACAAGTTGGACGGTATAATTTCGGTGGATGCAATTTACGAAGAAGCGACCGCCAAAGTTGAATTTGACCAATCCAAAGTTAGTTTGGCTCAGATTGAAGAAGCCATCAACGGAACAGGTTACAAAGTGATTGGCAAGAAATAGTATTTTTTTGCCTTTTGTATTTAATAACTTAATTAAATTATTACAATGAATAAAGAAACAATTAAACTAGACATCACAGGTATGACCTGCGACCATTGTGCCACAAGCATAGAAAAATTATTGGCAAAAAATGAAGGAATTACAGAAGCAAAAGTAAGTTACCCCAAAGCCACTTGCGAATGCTCTTTTGACCCAAGCAAAACGAGCAAAGAAGAAATCACAAGCACAATTAACGGAACTAAAAACTACCAAGTAAAATCTAAAATTCCTGCAAATAAAAGTATTGAAAATAACCAGTTCGATTTGATTATAATCGGTGGTGGTTCGGCAGCATTTTCGGCAGCCATCAAAGCCGAGAGTTTGGGTTTATCTACCTTAATGGTAAACGGTGGTTTGGAGTTTGGTGGAACTTGTGTCAATGTAGGTTGTGTGCCTTCAAAAAACTTAATACGTGCAGCAGAAACGGCTTACCACGCTACTCATTCCAACTTTGCAGGAATTAAACCCAAAGGAGTGGACATTGATTTTGCTCAAGTTATTAAAGACAAGAAGAAGTTAGTCGCCACGCTTCAAGAGAAAAAATATATGGACGTAGTGAGCGATTTTGAAAACCTGACTATGTTAAAAGGTTGGGCAACATTCAAGGACGAAAAAACCATTGAAGTAGATGGAAAGGAATACAAAGCCCTGAAATTCATCATTGCCACAGGTGCAACGACCAATATTCCAAACATTGAAGGATTGAATGAAATTGATTATTTAACCAATGTTTCGTTATTCGACTTAGAAGATAAACCCGAAAGCCTGACCATTATGGGAGCAGGTTACATCGGTCTAGAAATCGCAATGGCATATAATCGTTTGGGCGTAAAGGTTCGCATTATCGAATTTACGGACAGAGTATTACGAACACAAACACCTGACATTAGCGAAGCGTTGGAAAACCAAATGCAGAAAGAAGGAATTGAAGTCTTGCCCAATTTCAGAGCGGTAAAATTTGAGAAGCAAGGAAACGATACTATAATTCATTGTAAATGTCCTGACGGCTCATTCACTAAAATTACAGAAAAAGGAAAAGTCGTTATTGCCACAGGAACAAAGCCCAATACCGACAAATTAGGTCTTGAAAATATTGGTTTGTCCTTAACTAAAAGCGGACACATTGCCGTAAATGAAAAAATGGAAACCAATTTGCATAACATCTTTGCAGTTGGCGACACGACAAATACACCTGCTTTTGTTTATACAGCAGCATTTGAAGGAAAGATTGCGGTGGAAAATGCTTTTTCAGGAACAGAGAACAAAGCCGATTATTCATCTTTGCCTTGGGTTGTATTCACCGACCCACAAGTAGCAGGTGCAGGATTGGACGAAGCACAAGCAGAAGCTAAAAATATTCCGTTTGAAGTTTCCAAATTGGAATTAAAAGACGTGCCGAGAGCCATAGCAGCAAACGACACAAGGGGTTTTATCAAACTCATTCGCAATACCGAAACTGACAAATTGATAGGTGCAAGAGTAGTCGCACCCGAAGGCGGAGAACTTATCCAACAATTGAGTATGGCAATAAAATACGGAATAACCGTAAAAGATTTGGCGGACAGTTTTTATCCCTACTTGACTTTAGGAGAAGGAATAAAATTAGCGGCAATAACATTCGGAAAAGACGTATCTAAATTAAGTTGCTGTGCCAGTTAAGCCCACCCAAAAGGCACACACTCTTGCAAGTCGCACCAGCCAACGCTTGACCAAAACTTGCAAGAGAGAGTGCCTTTCCTACCCTGAAAAATCCTATCTTTAGACAACATTAAACGGACTGAAAATAAAGGGCGAACGCACAACATTGTGTATAAGCAATAGCGGGTTTAGTGGTAAATTGAAGGTCTGAGCATTTAATAAACTTTTGTGCTGGCGGACAGTTAATCGCCTTGAAATCCGCTACTGCTCATACACTTAACGTTGTGCTTCATGCTGAAAAAGACGTAAACGAATGACAATAGACGAACTGAAATCAAAGGGAATTACCAGTTTTAAAAAGGTAACTGAATACTTATCAAGAAGTGATAGGGGATTTTTCTTCTTGCCTGACAATTTAGCGAAATTAACAGCTGAACTAGCTCAAAGTAAAAAACCTGAAAGTTGTATTAATCTTAATTCAAATCTTGGTGAAATTCTTTCTCATTGCAATCAAATTAAAAATAAAATAGGTGTTGATATTAATGTCCAAAATATTGAATTAGCGAAATATCTAAACCCAAGTTTACATTTCGAAAACCTTGACCCACTTTCTTACACTTCAACGTCTCATTTCGATTCGGTGATATGTTTCCCACCATTAGGGCAAAGAATACAGGTGAATGGACGAAGACTTCCATCAGAACAACTCTACCTGAATAAATCACTTGAACTACTAAGTGAGCAAGGAACTGCGGTATTCATTGTAGCAAACAACTTCTTGACTGCCCCGGTTTTTGAAGAATTAAGAAACACAATTTTAGAGAAGTATGGACTCGAAACCGTAATATCTCTACCAAAAGGAATCTTAAGAAATACAGGTGTAGACCTATCAATATTGGTAATAAACCATGATAAGACTAAAGCAACAAAGTATTTCAAAATAAAAGACAGAGCATTTTCAAACACAAATCTCAGTAATTCTGATTTTTCTGTGTTAAAAGACAACTTGGTTGAAAGATGGGATTACAAATTCCATAATCCAAAAAACCGAGAGTATGAAAAGGAATTGAAAAATCAAGAAACTAAACGAGTTACCGATTTAGTTGAAGTTGTTTTAGGGACACATTTTTCAAGAGACGAAATCAAAGAAGAAGGAGATTTTTTATGGTTGACAATGCGAAATGTTATTAATGGGAATCTAACTTTAACAGATAACGATAAATTCATATCAAAAAAGGAGTTTAGCAGAAGAGAACAAAATGCAATATTACAAAATGGGGACATTTTAATTCCACGTATTCAGCGGAATAAAGAATCATTTTATATTCATACTGATACTGAAAAGAAAATAATTGCTTTTCAACACTTTATTATTCTAAGGGGAAAAAATGCTGACTATGTTGCTACTTACCTTAACACAGATAATGGAATAAAACTCTTTAATCAGCAAATTGAAAGACATGCACGCGGGAACGTAATGCCAACAATTTCAATAAGTGATTTAAAAAATATTGAAATTCCAATTTTACCAATAGAAGATTTAGAATTAGCTTCTAAGAGAAAGCTCGAAAAACTATCCTATAATGAACTGTTGGTGATTAAGGAAAAATATGAAAAGCTTAAAATAGAATATCAGGACTCAAAAGACTCACACCGTCAAATCTTAGAGATAATGCAACAAAATCATAGTGAAGTTATGAGCACTATGGGAAGAATCGAAAATAAAGTTGATGAAGTAAAATCAATTTTGACAGAATTAGTCTCAGATTTTAATTCAATTAAAAAATTACCAAGGGAAATCGATGATAGAATAAATCGTTTAAATCAAAGTTTAGATACAAAACTTAATGAACTAATTTCAGATCAGAAGCAATTAGACTTCTATATAACAGAAATAAAACGATGGTTTGACTTTTATGACCTTCTTGAAACAAAAAGTAAAAAATATCTTCCAGAAGCGGAATATATATTTGACCATATTTCCAAACTTGAAAACCCTGACTATTCGCCATTCATTCTGCAATATTGTAGAGCTTTAGAAAATGAACTACTAAAGAAAATTTTTAGAGCATATGTTCAGTCTTTAATAGACAGAGAAATTGATATCACGAAAGAATTCGAGTGGGATTTTGGTCGAAAAGAATCAGGAAAGCCAAATAGTGAGAATACATTTAAGCTTGCGAAACACATTCAAAGATGTTTAAAAAAATCAGAAGACGAGTGGTTTTTTGAACTTGGCTCAATGGAAGTTAATCTAAGATATTTGACAGGGAAAACAGCAGGAAAAAGTCCCTTGCTAATTGACCTTAAAAGTTTTGTTCTAGACCGATTTGAACAAGAAATATTAAACATTGAATATCTTGATGAAATTAAAACTATTATTCGAGATTACAGAAATCAATCTGCACACCCGAATTTAATTGATACCGAAAAGGCAGTAAAGTTTCATAAGGAAATGAAAGAGTGTCTAATTAGTCTGATGGAAAATTATAAGAAATGAAAAAGCACGAAAGCACAACATCGGCTATAAGCAATTGGGGTTTAAGTGCTTAACAAAAAATAAATGAATAAATCAAAGGTCTGTGCTAAACTGAAAAGTAAGAGCAAGAAATCCCCAACTGCTCATAGCCGAGAACCGTTAGATACCACTTGTAATTGACGCAGCGCAGTTTTAAAAATTTCAATTATCTTTGCATATATGATTGATTTAGTTCAAAATAAATTAGATGAAGTAATTATTCTGTGTAAAAAACACAGTGTTGTATCAATTTCTCTTTTCGGCTCAGCTGCAAGGAACTCAATGCACGAAGAGAGTGACATAGATTTTTTAGTTGAATTTTCTAATGACATCGATGTATTAGATTATGCAGACAATTATTTTTCTTTATTGGAAGGCCTTGAGAAAATTTTCGACAAAAAAATTGATTTGGTTTCTACCAAGTCCCTTAAAAACCCAATTCTTAAAGAAGAAATCAATAAATCTAAAGTAGACTTGTATGCAGCCTAAGCTACTTAAATTCATCTTGGACATAGAAACTGTAATAGAGGAGATTGAGTCAATAAAATCTAAAACTGATAACAACTATTTTAAATTTAATCAGGATGTTATATTACAAAGAGCTATTGAAAGAGATTTGGAGATAATTGGAGAAGCAATTCGAAGAATAATTGAAATAGAACCTAATGTTAAAATTTCATCAGCGAGGAATATTATTGGGCTGAGAAATATCATTTCACATGCATATGATTCTGTAGAGCCCGAAATGATTTGGGGAATAATACAAAACAACATTCCTGAATTAGCAGAGGAAATAAAAAAGTTGAAAGGCTCATAACAACGAGAAAGCTCCAAGATACAAATGTTTATACTTGGTAGCCGATATGTCTATTTGAAAAACGTTGACTTAATATACTACCCACCCAATTCCCCACTTTTCCAAAACAACCCCACTTGCGATTTCCGCAAATCAATAAAACCCACTTGTTAAATTCAATTATCTTATACTATAAAGACTGCATACATTTGAAGTGTTGAACATTAAAAACAACGCTTATGAATCTCGATATAACAAAAACAAACAAAGTAGTGCAGCCAAGAGAAAGTCGAGCTCCAATGTTTAGACTGAATAAAAACTATTTAGTTACGATACTATTGGTTTTTTCAGGTATGGCAACAGGGCAGGATTACATAGATATTTTTAAGTCAGACTTTACTATTTCTCCCTCCAATTCAATTGATGGTTCAGGAGCGGAGACTCATCTGCAGGAAATAAACGGTGATTTGACTGTTCCTATTAAGATCAATGATCGCTTTGCTATTTTAACTGGAACCACTTATGAAAATGCTTCGGCTTCTTTTGATTCGAGTAGGAGTAGGGAGTCTGTGACAGGATTGACATTGAAATTGGGAGCGAATGTCAAGCACAATTCAAAATGGAGTGGAACGTATATGTTTCTTCCAAAGGTTTCTTCTGATTTAAAAGAAATTTCCAACCGAGATTTTCAGTTTGGAGGTGCTGTATTGATGAAGTATGAAAAGTCAGACCACTTCAATTATAAGTTTGGTATGTACGCAAACAAAGAGCTTTTTGGCACATTCATCGTTCCTATCTTTGGTTTTTATTATCTAGATCCTTCTGAAAAATTTGAGGCTAAAGTGTTATTACCACTCTCTGCTGACCTCAATTACTCAATGACCAAAAGTCTTCGAGTTGGATTAAATTTTAAAGGTCAAGTAAGGAGTTATAATTTGAACAGCGCATCGGAAACGCAAAATAATCAGTATTTGTCAAAATCTACAAACGAGGTCAGCGCTTACCTCCAATACGATATAAAGAATGGTTTAAATGTTCAGCTTGGTGTAGGGCATTCCTTGGGGAGATCTTATCGTGTATATGATGAAAAGGTTTCTCTCGGAGTTCCACTGGCTTATTTTGGTGATAATCGTGAGCAACTTAATGCCGATTTTGCCGATGGTTGGTTGCTTAAGGTGGGTGTATTTTATCGATTAAAAATAGGGGCAGTGGAAGATTAGATAGAAATTTCCCTATATTGAAATTTATGATTAAATTACTTCTCTTAAATTAAAATCCTTCACCCATGGCAAAAAATAAAACAACATTCACAGGAGTTAAAATAGATGACTTTCTTGATTCTTATGTGGATAACGAACAAAAAAAAGCAGACAGTCTTCAATTAATTAAATTGATGAGTGAATGGTCTGGTTTCGACCCAAAATGTGGGGCCATCGATAATTGGTTTCGGGAGTTACCATTATAAATATGCGAGTGGTCATGAAGGAGATGCCCCGATCATTGCTTTTTCACCTCGAAAAAATGCTCTTACACTTTATGTTTATTCAGCAACCAAAGAAACTGAATCTCATCTTGAAGAATTGGGAAAGTTTAAAATGAGTAAAGCCTGTATCTATGTAAAAAAACTTGTGGACATCAACATTCCAATACTCGAAAAGATCTGTAAAGCAACAATCGAGTACATCAATGAGTATCATGAATGTGCGTGTAGGAAGAAGTAATCTCAATCCAAAAATGACATTCTCAAATATATAATATTGTCTTTTTTACAGATATATTTAAATATCGGCTTAAAACACGATATGTTTAATTATCGGCTTTTTTGCAGATATATTTGTATATCGGCTTAAAAACCGATATATTTGAAAAAATAAAAACATGATAGCTGTTATAACAGGGGACGTAATCAATTCTAGGAAAGGAAAAGTTGAAAGTTGGATAGACGCTCTTAAAGAGGTTCTAAATCAATACGGAAGCGAACCTGAAAATTGGGAAATATATAGAGGAGATAGCTTTCAACTTTCGCTAGATGCTGAAAAAGCCTTACTCGCAGCTATTCATATTAAATCAACCGTTAAGCAAACGAAAGCACATGATGTTAGAATTGCGATCGGCTTAGGTGATGAAAAATATACTGCTTCAAAAATTACAGAATCGAACGGTTCAGCATATATAAATTCTGGAGAATGCTTTGAAGATATGAAGAAACAAACACTGGCAATAAAGTCAAATAACAAAATGTTAGACCAATCGTTGAATATCATGTTAAGCTTATCTCTTTTAACCACCAATAATTGGAGCATCACAGTCTCTAAAGTAATTAAAACTGCGATAGAAAATCCTGAAAAAAATCAAAAAAGCTTAGCTAAAATTCTTGATAAGTCGCAAAGCAGTATAAGTGAAGCGCTTAAAAGGGGAGGGTTTGAAGAAGTTATGAATATGAACGAGTATTATAAAAATAATATTACCCAATCATGATAGCGCTGACAGTAAAATTATTAATTGCACATGTTTTAGGTGATTTCGTTTTTCAACCCGATAGTTGGATAAAAGCCAAAAAGAATAAAACATATAAGTCAAAATATTTCTATCTACACGGACTCGTTCATCTAGTATCACTTATTGTATTATTAGGTTTCAATTGGTCATATTGGCTGTATATAACAATAATTGTACTAAGTCACTTGATTATTGATTTGATTAAACTAAATCTAGATGACAAAGTTAATCCAAGGCTTTTATTTGCCATTGACCAACTATTGCACCTGACGATAATTGGTATTGTTGTTTTAGCCAATAACCCATACAAAATAGAATTCGAAAAGATATATACAACAGAAGTATTATTATTAATACTTGCAATATTGACAATAACATTTGTGTCCTCTATTGTTATGAAAATCATAATGAGTAAGTGGGAATTGGAAGAAGATAAATCAGAGGATTCATTAAAAAGTGCTGGAAAATATATTGGAATTTTAGAACGACTTTTTGTATTTGGTTTTATTCTATTGAATCAATGGAGTGCAATCGGACTGCTTATCGCTGCTAAATCAGTTTTTAGATTTAGTGATCTATCAAGGGCTAAAGACAGAAAATTGACGGAATATATTTTAATTGGAACCTTGACAAGTTTTGGAATAGCAATTTCTGTAGGGTTGTTGTATCAATATCTTGTTAGACAACTATAGTAATGAATATGATATAGTGACATAGTGTTATATGTGAAAATATTAATCGTTAATAAATATATAAACAAAAACAACAGATATGAAAACAATAGATATGAAATCATTAATTATTGGAATGTTAATAACAGGGATGAGTATTGCATTAATGAGCAATTCCCCACAAGAGAAAACATCAACCTTAACGTTGAGTAATAGTCCAAATGGTATAATTATATATAATGAGGACACAAGACAATTGTTCAAATATGACATACATATGGGGAATATATCAGTTTCACCAGGAAAGACTTATGTAGTTTCACCTGACGGATCAAGCTTGAGTAAAAAATAGCATAAGTTGAAATGACGCTGATTGTTGAAGTAGGGACGAACGGCCATTCGTCCCTACTTGATATAAAAATCACGCAATACACGCCCTACACAAAGTGCCGACGGATTCGGTAAATTCGTCACTAAATCTCGTTCGACGAGATGACGTCACTATGTCACTCGTCACTAATAATCGAGTGAGGAATCTTTTTGAGTGCAGCAGAACTAAGCTGTCTAATCTTTGATTATCAATTAGTTAATAAAACACGTCATTGGTAGCATTGCGAGAGGTCTGGATTATTTATTCCAGACACTATTGATTTAAAATATTCTTACTGATTTTAAAAGCTGAATTTGTGAAATGAGTTTGTTCTGGTGAAAAGCG
>JBBEBO010000118.1:0-21670 GCA_040882265.1 Brumimicrobium sp.
CCTACAGCACTTCCGTCTGTTTAGAGCATATAAGTGCATTTTGAGTGTTCGTTAGTACGAACAACCAAGTCTCATAATCCTAATATGCGGTAAAGACCAAGTATTTAGTCTACCTAAATAAAAAAGTATGAGTTTGCCCTAGATACTTTACCAGTAAATTTTTAACATAGTTCGCGAAGAAGGCACAAAGAACACTAGTAGAAGGTGAGGGTTTGTTTGTGTGAAAGTTCAAAATTCTTAAATCCCAGACCGACGACAGGCGGGCATATTCAGTATTCTGCGGTTTTAGTTTGAAGTTTTGTTTTAACCGCCAAGCGTGAACATACCTTATAAAGGTTCTCTGTTCCTGAAATAACTCTAATTCCTTTTCACCTTACTTATTATCAAACATATTGTTTTTAGGTTGGGGATACTTGATCGTATTCCTATATAAAAAGAAAAAAACGATTAAAAAATAAGGAATTCCTATTAGAGTTAAAGTATAAAATCCGTAATCTAATTGATGGATTAGAACAACACTAAGACAAAAAGAGAGTGCACTTATAAAAAGGAATCTAGTCCAAACTTTGAAATCAGAAAACCCTTTATAAACGAGGTGATGAGTTGTATGATCTTTCCCTCCCACCATTGGAGACTGTCCTCTTTTTATTCGATTAATCACAACTGTCAATGTATCGGCAGCAGCAGGGGTAAAAGCAACAAGTACTATTAACATTCCAGACCATGATGGCAACTCGTAGTAGCTCGGTGCATTCCACAATCCTTTAATTGCAGAAAAGCCAACAAATAATCCAATAAATTGGCTTCCAGTATCTCCCATAAACATTTTTGCAGGGTTGATATTATATACCAAAAAACCTATGATTGCTCCTATTTCTACAACTAGAATAATTACCCATAAACTAAATTCAAAATCAGATATAACTAGCATAGAAACTGTGCAAGTTAACAGGATAAACAGAGATACTGTTGCTGTAATTCCGTCCATATTGTCCAGCATATTCAAACTATTCATGATTGTAACGATCCATACCACTGTCAATATACCGTCACCAATATCATTGTGAAAAAAAGCGATTGAATTATTAGTAAAGACTAGAATTACACCACAAAATATTTGTCCAAATAATTTAAGTAGAGGCTTTGTATTGTAGGCATCATCTGCAACTCCCATTATAAATGCCACAATACTAGCTCCAATCAATCCAACAACTTCAATGTCATCAAAAATAACTGCTTCAGAATTGTAAACGGCGTAAACAAGAATAGCAAATAAAAACGTACTGAATAAACTTATACCACCTAACGATGGTTTAGATTCATTGCTCCAACGAATTACAACATCATTTTTATTGCGTATTCCTAGTGTTTTAGAAAAGCGCAACAAAACTCTATTTATGAACCATGATAATAAAATGGCTCCAAAAAAGAAAGACAAGGTCTCTATAAAGTAGTTTAATAGCAAATTTTAATTCCCTTATTTAAACGGACTAACAAATTTACTAAATTTTGGTTGAAGTTTATCTTTTTCTGATATTAAAGGATTGTTAACTTCCCATTCAATAGCTAAATCGGAATCATTCCAAATTATTCCATTTTCACTTTTAGGCATGTAAGTATTAGTGCACTTATAACTAAAAATTGTATCATCTTCCAAAGTCAAAAACCCATGAGCAAAGCCTGACGGTACATAAAACTGTTTTTTATTTTGACCCGTTAAGACTACTTTTTCATGCATACCATAAGTTGGCGAGTTTTTTCTAATGTCAACAGCTACATCAAGTACTTTACCTTTTACAACACGCACTAATTTACCTTGATCATAAGGCGGTGCTTGAAAATGCAACCCCCTCAACACATTTTTGGATGAAAGTGATTCGTTATCTTGAATAAATCCTGGGGAAAAGCCCATAAATTTCAACCATTCTTTTTCATTATAAGACTCAAAAAAGTAACCTCTTTCATCACCAAATACAGTTGGTTCAATGATTACAAGGTCTTTGATTTTTGTTTGAACAATTTTCAATTTTACTTTCTTTTTAACTGATTAAAAAAACTTTTCTTTGATTCATCTTCGTAATATCCATAACCGTATCCATAATTAGTTTTACTCAGCTTCACACCATTTAATATGATACTCAGCTTTTTAATTTCCTTCAAGGACGCTACTTCTTTAAGTTTATTTACGAAGAAACGCTTTGAGTAATTAGCTTTAAAAACGTAGATTGGCAAATCCACCATTGCTAAAACATTCACACCATCAGAAACTATTCCGATGGGAGGGTTATCAATTAATATTACATCATAATTATCTTTCAGCTCTTCTAAGATCTTTTTAAAAGCACTACCCAAAATAAGTTCTGAGGGATTTGGAGGAATAGGACCAGCTGTAATAAAGTCTAGGTTCTTAAGTGATGATGACTTAATTGTTTCGCTAATCTTAGTTTGTTCAACCAATAAATTACTCATCCCAATATCATTTAACGCATCAAATCCTTCATGAATTTTCGGTTTTCGCATATCGAGATCCAATACAATAACTTTTTTTCCAGACATTGCCAAAATACCCGCTAAATTTAACGTAACAAATGTTTTTCCTTCACCAGAAATAGAAGAGGTAACAGCTATTGTTCTCGCATTGTTTTTTACGAACGAAAGGTTTGTTCTAATTGTTCTAAAGGCTTCACTAACCATTGATTTAGGAGAGTCATTAACTAGCATTTTTGAATGCTCCATTTTGTGCCCGACATTTGGTAACGAACCAAGCACGCTTACATTATCAGGTAATAATTTTTGAAGTTCAGGTAACTGATTAATTTCGTTAAATGTAAGGTATCTTAAAAACAACAGAGCAAAACCAAATGCGAAAGATAGAAATAAGGCAGCTCCATAAATCAAACTTCGCTTTGGTGAGATTGGTGTATTTGATATTGACGCTTTATTTAAAATCTTATTACTCGAAGCATAACCAGCATTTGAAATCGAATATAAAACTTGTTTTTCTGTGAGCAAAGTGTAATACTTTTCATTTAAATTTTGAATGTTCTTTAATCTTGAAAGCTCCATTTCTTTCTTAGGCAACTCAAAATAAAGATCATCATTACTTCTTATTTCCTTTTTAACTACGCTGATTTTATCGTTTAACCTGTCTTTTAAGGCATCAATTATCTTGTTTATGTTAACGATTCTATTTTCTATTCTCGAGTCGATTTTTTTAATCATTTCGTTTTCAGGGGTAACCTTATAAGAAAGGTCTTCTTTGGTCTCCAAAAGTTCATGTAGCTCTTTCACTTGAAGGTTTAAACTCCCTTCATATGATTTGCCAATTAATTCTGGGATTAATTTATAAATGTCTAAGCTTTCAGGGTTTTGCTCTAACCTTCTTGAAATCAAATTAAGTGTGCGCAACTCTTCTTCTAGGTCATAAAGATCAAACCTATACTTTTCTAATTTATTTGAAATGGATGAACTCAAATTCTCAGGATCAGGAAGGTTTTCCCGTCTTTGAAAGTTCATAATACTATCTTTAGAATTATTTAGCTCTCTCTTAAGAGAATCTAACTGAAGCGAAATGAAATTTAATACATTCTCTGCACTTTCTTTTTTGAAATCTTCATCATACCTAAAAAAAGCACGCCCAATAGCTTCAGTAATGTCCTGAGCTAGTCTAGCATTGTGATTTTGATAACTAATTTCTATTGTTTTTGCCTGAACATCAACTGATTTCACTTCCAGATCTGTCAAATACCGCTGTGTTAAGCCCTCCAATTCATTAAACTCAAAATAAAGTGTATTCGATTCTAAATCAGCAGAAAATGAATGTATACTTGGAACATTAATCTCTAATTGAAAAAAAGGAGTTTCTAGCAGTTTTCCAGGTTCAACTTTCCAATTGTACCTTTGATTAACATGACTCAATGAAATATCAATGTTACCATTTGAATTACTTATAAAAATAGGTTTATTGAGAATAGATGAGTCCTTAACAACATAATTTTCTACGTAAAAATTGTTTTGTTTATATCTCTTTTCAGTTAAAACATCTCCTTGTGCGTAATAACTAATCTTCAAGTCTAACTTTGAAAGCGCTTTTTCAAACAAATACTCAGAGCGTAAAAGCTCAATTTCTCTAGAAATAGAAATTTCATCATTTAAATTTTTAAAATCTAAGACATCTGCCCCTTGGTCTTCATTGCTTATTTGAATCAACATTTTTGATTCATAAACTGGTTTGGTGTAGCGTAAATACACAAAAGCAGCCGCTAATAATAGAAAAGCAATCAACAATATCCAATACCAATTACGACGAAAAACGATTTTGAGTATATCGATATCGAAACTGGTATTAACAAAAATGTTGTTACTATTATTTTCCATTACATTTTTAATTTGTCAAAACGGAAATTATCACGATTGTTGATGAAACTAATGAAATTATAGGAATAACTTCTCGTATAAGTTCTCTAGTCAACTGTTTTGTTGGCTCAACATAGATATAATCATTCGACTGAACAATCATATCAGCATACTTTAATCCGTCCAATGTACTTAAATCAATTTGATAAACTTTTCTCCCATCTTCCTCTTGCCTCATTACTTTTATCACTTTTGCTTTTCCCCGTTCTGTAATTCCACCTGCCAAAGCTAAAGCTTCCATTAATGTAGTGTTGTTGTTTTCAATAGGCACTACTTGAGCATCGCCGCCTGTACCAGGAAAAACAATTACCCTTCTATTTGTTACTTCAACCTGAACGAATGGTGCGATATAATCTTTTGCATAATGCTTTGCTATTTTTTGCTGACATTCTATAATCGAAAGCCCATCAATTTGAATAGTTCCGATGATTGGTAATTCAACGGTGCCATCTTTGCGAACTAGATATTCAATTTCTGTTCCTGCACCAATTCTAGCATTTGACTCTCCCTCAACGACACCAGTAACAACATCAATAATTCGTTTTCCATTTTCAGCATACATTGAAAATTTAATTTTGTCATCAGGAGCAATTTTATATGAATCTGAAGGAGCAATTGGAATATTTTCAGTTATCACCTCTGCATCTTTAGTTTTAAACATGATGTGACTATTAACACTACACGAAGAAATCATGTACATTAAAGTAATCAGTGATAAAAAATGTAAGTTTTTTTTCATTTTTTTAGTAACTCTAAATAATATTCTTTCATGTTTTCGACCAAACTCGTATAATGAAAAGTTTCTAGCACATAAGAAATACCATGTTCTGCAAATTTATTGCGTAATTTTTGGTTTCCAACAAGTAAACGTAGTTTTTCTGTATAAGTTTCAATATCCTTCCTATTAATCACGAATCCAGCCTTGCCATCTTCTAAAATGTCTCTAACACCTCCAACATTTGTTGAAATAACAGGTAAACCTGATGCTTGAGCTTCTATAATGCTTACTGGTGTCCCTTCATTTTTAGAGGTTAAACAAACGATGTCCATTCCATGATTAAATTCAGCGATATTTAACACCCAAGATGTCATAACTACAACTTCACCGTATTTTGCGTTTATTTTTTCAACACGTTCTTCAATCCGAGCTTTCTCAGCACCATCTCCGACAATAAAAAACCGAACTTTAGTCTCTATTTGAGGTAACAAATTTTCAATCACATCAAGAAAATAATTATGGTCTTTAATTGGAGCTAACCGACCAATAATAGCTACTGCTACTTCATCCTCATCAAGGTTGTATTTCTCTCGAATTTTTTTTCGATTTGAACTTTTATTTTGAGTGAATTTCTCTAAGTCAAACCCAAGTTGAATTACCTTTATTTTTTCAGCTTTACATATTTTGTGCTCCAGTGAAAGTTCCTTTTTCTGTATATCACTTATAGCAATAATTCCAGTTGATTTACGTGCCAAAAAGCGCTCAATACTCTTAAATAACCTTGTTTTCGACTGATTAAAATAAGAATGAAAGACATGACCATGAAAAGTGTGTACCACTACTGGAACACTACAAGACAAAGCTGCAAGTCTTCCTAAAAAACCGGCTTTTGATGCATGAGTATGAACTATATCAGGCTTTACTTCATCAATTATCTGTTTCAACTTTTTATATGCCAATCGATCAGATTTAATATTCGGATTACGCTTTAATTCTTTAATTATTAAAGGCTCGACTCCATATTCTCTTAAAATATGCAATGAATCTTTTTCATCTTTGTCCGGCACACCTCCAATTAAAATTGTTTCAAATTGATCATCAAGAAATTTCGTGAGGAATGTAGCATTAAATGTTGGTCCACCAATGTTAAATCTGTTTATGATACGAACTACCTTTATTTTTCTGTCCATCTTGAATACCAATTTTGAAAAACAATATATGCCCACATAATAGTTGCACTTTCTCCAGGGTTTTTTCCAAAAAACTTATTTTTTAACCCAATTACATATTGAAAATTGAACAAGTTTTGATCCTCTAAAAAATTCTTTTCAAACCATTTTTTATTAACAATAAAGTCCCATCCGTTTGAAACCCAATCTTGAAGTGGCACTTCAAAACCTTTCTTCGAACGTGAAAATATTTCTTCAGGAAGCATGTCTTTGAACGCATCACGCAATAATCGTTTGCCTATTCCATTCTTAAACTTAAACTCTTCAGGAAGTGAGTTTGCATAATCCACAACTTCTTTATCCAAAAAAGGTGTCCGTACTTCTAAACTATGCTTCATACTCATTAAGTCAACTTTCTTTAGCATGTCATTTGGTAAAATAAATTTTTGATCAGCAACGAGAAAATTATTTAACGACTCTGATTCAATTTTCAAACTAGGAGTAGACTCTACATAATCCTTTAATAAATTTGAACGATCCTCATAAGGGATAAATGTCGCTAAAAACCAATATTTTTCAGGCCACTTTTGTTTTAAAAGTGTCTTAAATTTAGATAATTGACGGAATTTGTTTGACATTTTTCCGCTGCGACTACCTTTGTCTATCCCTCCTAAAATAGTTGTTGCTGATCGAAGCAAAACATTTGGTTTCTGGCTTTTTAAAAAGGCTTTATGCTTGTTATATCCTGCGAATAATTCATCGGCACCATCTCCTGAAAGACAAACAGTAAGCTTTTGTTTAACTTCCCTTGATAGAAAGTACATTGCAATAGCACTTGAATCTGCAAATGGCTCATCAAAACTTTCTAATACCTTATTTAACTGATTCAAAATGTTCTTTTCTTCTAACTGGATAGAGTGATGGTTTGATCCAATATGACTGGCTACTTTATTTGCATAAACAGTTTCATCAAAAAAATTATTCCCCTTAAAGCCAATTGAGTAAGTATTCAGTTCTGTTTTAAACCCTGCAGCAATTGCCGAAACTATAGAACTGTCTAGTCCACCACTCAAAAATGCTCCTACTGGAACATCTGCATTTAGTCTCTTGATAACAGCTTGTTCAACTACTTTTTTTAGTTTTTCAACTGTTGAAGGATAATTTAAATCTTTATTCTGAGATACTTGAGGTGTGTAATAATTAACTATATCAAAATCGCTGCCATCTACTTTTAAATAATGTCCTGGTAGTAATTTTTGGACTTCATTTAACATGGTTTTTGGAGCGGGCACATAAGTAAATCTAAAATAATCGTTTAAGGAAGTTTTATTGATGCTCCATTTATTTAACATTGATTTAAATGCATGTAACTCTGAAGCAAAAAGTAACTCATTCTCCTGTATAGAGAAAAGTAATGGATTAATCCCTATATGATCGCGTGCTAAGATTAAAACGTCCGTTTCTTTGTCGTAAAAAGCAAAAGCGAAACAGCCGTTTAAATCTTTAATTCCATTTTCTCCATTTTCTATCAAATGATATAATAGCACTTCAGTGTCTGATGATGTGTTGAATACAACTCCTTTTCCTAATAAATTATTTTTAAGCTCAGGATAATTATAAATTTCACCATTAAAAACAAGTGAATATCTTTCAGAAATATCTTTAAACGGCTGGTTAGATCTTTCATTGACGTCAATAATAGCCAACCTATTGTGTCCTAAAACAGTCTTTCCAAACAAATTTACAGCTGTAAAGTCAGGACCTCGATGTTGTTGAGATAACAAACCTTTTTCCACACGACTTTGGTCCGATTTTTTCGGTTGTTGATGAAAAAGTTTTATTCCAATGATGCCACACACAATTTTTTATCGACTTTTAATGAAAATTTATAATTACGCCATGAAGATAATAGTTGTTTACACATTTTGCATTCTTTTTGTTAATTTATCAGTCTGTCAAACTCTTGACAACAAAGTTCAAGAATCAATCGCAATCTTTCAAAAATCTGCTGGACTTGAAAATGCAGCCATTAGTTTTATGGCTTATGACATTGAAAACAAAGCAACTATTGCTTCTCACAACCCAATGATGGCAATTGCTTCTGCATCAATTGTTAAGCTTTTCACAACAGCTACAGCACTTGAAGTTCTTGGAAGCGATTATCAACCATCAACAAAAATCTATATTGATGGTGATATCGATTCTTCAGGCGTGTTAAATGGATCGGTTTATATAAAAGGTGGTGGAGATCCATCTTTAGGCAGCAAGTTTTTTTACGATCGAAATAAGCAATCTGGATTTTTAAAAGATTGGGTTGGTGCAATTAAAAAAGCTGGTATAAAAAAAATTAACGGCCAAATAATAGCGGATGGTTCTGAATTTGGCTATGATGGAGCTCCTGACGGCTGGTCGTGGTCAGATTTAGGAAATTATTATGGTGCTGGACCAAGTGGTTGTGTGCTATATGACAATATGACTTATTTACATTTTTCGACAAGTGCGAACTTAGACGATGTAACAACATTGGATTCGATGACACCAAAAATCGAAGGGTATTCTTTGTTCAATCAAGTTAGAACCTATAATTCTAATAGTGATAATGCTTATATTTACGGGGCACCTTATAGTTTTGACCGATTTGCCATTGGAAACCTTCCAAGAAACAGAACAAACTTCGAAGTGAAAGCTAGTATTCCAGATCCTGAGCTCCTGTTAGCTCAAGAGTTTTATCATGCTTTAATCAACTCCGAGATAAAAGTAGCTAAAGCTCCAATTGGAATGCGTTCATTTTTGCTTAAAGGAGAAATAAAAACTGATTACTCTTCCAGAAAAATACTGCTTGAATATAAAGGCAAGTCAATCTATGATGTAGCCAAATGGACCAACATGCGCAGTGTCAATTTATTTGCGGAACAACTTCTATGTCTCATTGGTCAAAAACAAACAGGCAATGGAAGAACATCAAAAAGTGCAGATTACATAAATTCATATTGGAAGCCACGACTAAATCTCACTATGAACCAAACAGACGGAAGCGGTCTTTCGAGGAGCAATGGATTCAGTGCAAATCACTTTGTGCAATTATTAAATTATATGTTTAACTCAAAAAATTATGAAACTTTTAAGGAGACATTACCTATTGCTGGGGTTAATGGTACGCTGAAAAGTGTGTGTAGAGGTCAAGCTGCAGACGGAAAAATGCATGCAAAAAGTGGCACAATGAACCGTATTAAGTCATATTCAGGTTATATAAATAGCAGCTCAGGTAAAACGATAGCTTTTGCTTTAATTGTGAACAACGATGATTTAACAAATTATTCATTATTAAAAAGAATGGAGTCTATCTTCAATGAAATAGCAAAGTTTTAAAAATTTCATTTTCTCGTTCAACCTTAAATTTAATTAATTTACTGTTTTTAAATCACTATTGTCCGAAATAACCCAGACCTCTCATTTCATTCGAAGTGACGCTAGGTAAATACTTAAGCCAACGAACTCGAAATTAAAGACAACCCTGCGTCACCTCGATATTTACTTTTTAAAAAACAGCATAAGTTGAAATGACGCTAATTCTTGAAGTAGGGACGAACGGCCGTTCGTCCCTACTTGATATTATAATTCACGTCAAATTGAGACACTAAGATTCCTCACTATCGAAATATATTCGCAAACCTTGAACTTTTAACCTTAAATTTCTTGAATTTTCTTCCTCCAGCTTTTACGACTTAAATTGGCTGTCCTATTACTTAACTCTTTTATAAACAATCTCTAACGTTAGTGGCACTTTAAATTCATCAAAACTTTTTAAATAAACGAAAGAAGTGTCAGTTACGCTTTCGATCTCCATAACTTGTTCCGATTGACTTGTTTTTAGGTTTATTTTACTTAAATCCGGCGTAACTGTATAATGACCTTTTATCATCGTAATTCTATCTGGTGCACCTCTAAAGTGTTCTTCATAAGTACCATCAGCGTTAAAAGTAATCGTTGAGTTCGTTAAATCTTTTGCATTTTCAATCCAAGAATCTACTTCAATTTTCCAGTTTTCAGGAATGAGATCGGCAAAAGCACCTAGACCTGAATCTTTTGCGTTATATGAATGGTATTCCCAAGTTCCAACAAATTTATCAGCAGGACGTTCACAAGCTAAAAGAATTACTAAAAGAAATGTGAAAAATACACTAGTTTTAAATAAAGTTCCCATAATTTTGCATATATTATTTAGAAACAAATTTACCAATTTTTAAGTTATGGAAGAGATTGTAAATAAGGTTAAAAAAAGTGGCTTAGTACAAATGGATTTAGCTGATTATAAACCGAAATCTGAAATTGCAGTGATCGATCTCAAAGAAAACCTATGGCAAGGACTTGCTTTAAAAGAAAAAGAATTTAGAAGTTTTATAAAATCCCATGATTGGTCAAAGTATCAAGGTAAAGTTGTTGGAATACATTGTTCTGCAGATGCAATTATTCCAACATGGGCCTTTATGCTGGTGATTTCTAAGTTGCAAGAGCACAATATTGAATCCTATGTAGGAGATGTGAAAGAAGTAGAAAAGGAGTTAATTAGAAAAAATATTAACCAAATTGATACCTCAAAATATTTAAACTCAAAGCTAATCATTAAAGGTTGTGCCGATATTGCTTCTCCATCTTTTGTAATGTCAGAGCTATTAAAGAAACTTCAACCAGTTGCTTCAAGTATAATGTATGGTGAGCCATGTTCGACAGTTCCTGTATACAAAAAGAAAAAACTGTAGTTGATTTTACTTTCATGCCATGAATTAAAAAAAAATGTACTCTATGCATATTATTTCATATCAAAATCATTGGTTAAACGCTTATATTTCGATATCTTTAGAAGATTAAAAGTTAACGCTATGTTAAAATTACTATTTTTTGGAGTTCTCAGTGTCATGTTAATTTCAAACTCCTATGGTCAATTTATTAAAAATGAGGGGCAAGTTATCGATCACAATCAAGACCTACATCCAGAAGTAGCTTTTCATAATTCTGGAGGTTCAGCTTCTGTATTTTTTGAAAGTGATAAAGTCGTCTATAATTTTAAAAAAATGGATGACTTTGATTTTAATAGAGAACCCTACTTGAGCAACAAAGATCTTCGTGACAGTGTATTTCAAACCTTAGGGATCACATTTCATCGTGTTGATTTAGAATTTATTGGAGCAAATAAAGATGTGGAAATCGTAGCAAAAAATGAGAAGTTTCACAACACAAATTACTTCCTAAATAAACGTGAAAACATTAGAAATGTAAAAAGTTATGGTAAAATTATTTATCAAGACTTATACCCCAATATAGATTTAGTTTTTCACCAAAATAAAAAAGGTATTAAATATGATTTCGTGCTCAAAGAAGGAGCAGATATTTCTAATATTCAATTAAAATATGAAGGGGCGAAAAGCGTAAAAATCAATAAAAAAGGTCAATTAATAATTGAAACAGAACTTGAGAAATTAACTGAAGAAATTCCTTTTTCGTTTATAAACAATGATGAAAATCAAGAAGTAGAAGTCAATTATAAATTATCCGAAGACCTTGTTCTTTCTTATGTAACTAAAAATAACACATTCTCAGAGTTAACTGTAGATCCTTTTTTAACTTGGGGCACATACTATGAAGGAGCAAGTGCGAGTGGAGGGCTTGATTATGATCGCACAACTGCAGATGAAAACGGGAATTTTTTCGTAGCTGCCTGGGCAAACAATAGCGCAAACGATTATCCTGTAGTAGATCCTGGAGGCTCAGCTTACACCCAAGCTTATGTCTCCAACAATCTTCACATATCAAAGTTTAATGCAGATAGAGAGTTGGTATGGGCTACATATTATGGTGGGAGTACAGTTATAGATTGGGCACTTGGTTCAGAAGCAATGGTTGCAGTAGATGGAGAATTACATTTTGTCGGTAATCAATTGAGTGATGATGCACCACTACTAAACGGTGGTGGTCTATATCAAAACTCTCCTACTAATAGACCTTATTATCTTCGATTTGATATTGCTTCAAGTGACTTATTACATGCAACTTATATCGGGGGATCTTCTGGTGGAGACCCGAGTATAGCCGTTAGTCAAACTGGACATATTGCAATATCTCAATCTGCTTATAATTTTAGTAATGTCAATATTGTAAATCGTGCTGGTGCTTTTAACCAAGCAACTAACGGTGGTTCAAAAGATTTCTACATAATGTTGCTCGACCCTGGTTTTAATCAAATTTGGGGTACTTTTATGGGCGGACCTAATACCACCGAAAATTTTCATATTACTTTTGATGACAATGAAAATATTTTCTTTGTTGGTGAGTCCAACGATGCTTTTTCACCAACTGAAGCTGAGCAAAGTTTAACAAATTATCCAGGTTCTTATTATGAAAACACTTATGCTGGTGGACAAAATGATCTTTTAATCGGAAAATTTGATGCGAATGGAGCATTAGTATGGAATACCCTTTATGGCGGTAATGGTAGAGATGGATTAAAAAGCTCTATGGGTAACGGATCTAAGGTTATCGTTGAACCTATTTCTAATGACCTAGTTGTATTAGGGGGGACCAATAGTGATAATTTTCCCTTACAAACAATGACTGGAGCTTACAATAAAACAGCTCCTGCGAATACTGACCCAAGTTCAAGTAATTTAGATGATTTTAATAGCTTTATTTTAAAATTTGACAACAACGGTGCAAGGCAATGGTCTACTTATTGGGGAGATGATAATGATGGTGATCTACTATATAATGGTGAGTTTACTGATTGTAATAAATTTATCGTTTCTTCTAGAACAGGTGGTCAAGTTACTATGCCACTCACCTATGGATACAATCAAGCAAGTGGTGGTCAAGCTTTTTTAATGCAATTTGACAGTGATTTTTCTGCTGAATGGTCTTCCTATATCGGTGACGGAGGAACTCCACGAATGACATATTCCATATTTGACAATCGAATTAGTTTAGGTATCAGAACTTACGGCACATCATTTACAACTGAAGATCCTGGAAATGGTGCCTATTATGATCCAACTAAAAGTGGAGGTAGTTCTACATACAGTATTTTTGAACTAAATTTAAGTCCGCAGGTTACTGGTGAAGATACTCTTTGTGTTGGCGATACTACGACGATGTCAGCTGTAGGAACTCCCGCTGGAACTGATCCTTGGGTTAGTTCAAATACTAGTGTTGCTACAATCGACAACACAGGTTTCCTGACTGCTATTTCGGATGGTGTTACCACAATAACCTACACTGATGATGCTGGGTGTACTACACTTAAAGAAGTTGTAATTGAACCAGTTCCAACAGTAGATGCTGGTTCTGATTTATTTGTGTGTAATAATGCATCCGTCACACTCACAGCCACCAATCCAGATGGAGCTACCATTTCTTGGGATAACGGAGTTAATGATGGTGTTGCATTTACTCCTCCAACAAGTTCAACAACAACTTATACAGTTACAGCAGATCTTTCTGGTTGTTCTGCTAAAGATAGTTTGGAAGTGACTACGAGCCCTACTCCAAGCTTTACTTTATCCTCTAATGATCCTACTACTTGTAGTGGAACGGATGGAAGCATTGTACTTAGCGGTTTAGATCCAAATACTTCTTATGATATTTCTTATAACAGCAGCGCACCGAGTTCTATGACCTCTGATGGTTCCGGTGAAATAGTCATTGGTGGATTAAGTGAAGGAGCATACACCGACTTCATTGTGGATTATAATGGCTGTACAGAAACCGACAACACTATAATAGACTTAAATGATCCAACGCCTCCAACAGTTGATGCAGGTACAAATCAAACTATTTGCGATGGTGCACCAGTTACACTAACTGCCTCAAATCCCGATGGAGCTTCTATTTCTTGGGATAATGGAGTAAGTGATGGTGTTGCATTTAATCCTTCAACTACAACAATTTATACGGTAACTGCAACATTAACGGGATGTACCTCAACTGATCAAGTAACTGTTACAGTAGATCCTACTCCAGCAGTTGATGCAGGAGCTGATACTATAATTTGTGGAAGTAATCAAGTAACTTTAACTGCTGATAACCCTGATGGGGCTTCAATTTCATGGGATAATGGGGTTGGTGACGGTGTTGCATTTACTCCTCCTCCTGGAACTACTACCTATACTGTTACTGCTGACCTTGGTAGTTGTTCTAATACAGATCAAGTCGATGTTACTGCGAATCCGAATCCTACATTTACCCTTTCTTCTTCAGATCCAACTTCTTGTGGGGCAAATGACGGTGAAATAATTATAAGTGGTTTAGATCCAAATACAAATCACGATGTCTCATATAACGGTGGTGCTGCTACAACTTATACATCTGATGGTGCTGGCGAAATAATAATTACTGGTTTAAATGCTGGTACATACGACGATTTTGAAGTAGAACTAAATGGTTGCGCTACGCTTGATCCTACAATAATTGAACTTGAAGATCCGAACTCTCCAACTGTGGATGCTGGAACAGATCAAACTGTTTGTGACGGCGATCAAGTAACTTTAACCGCTGACAACCCAGATGGAGCTACGATTTCTTGGGATAACGGAGTTGTTGATGGAGATCCATTTACACCAGGTGTAGGGACAACTACCTATACTGTGACTGCAGATTTGCTTGGTTGTACCTCAACAGATCAAGTTGATGTAACAGTCACCGAATACCCAACGTTTACTGTTTCAACTCAAGACGTAACTTCTTGCGGAAGTGCTGATGGAGAATTAATAATCTCAGGGCTAGATTCAAATACTAATTATGATATCACTTATAATGGAACAGGTCCTTCCTTATTTACATCTGATGCAAGCGGTGATATTTTTATTGATGGTTTAACAGCCGATGATTATAATGGAATTGACGTTACATCAAACGGTTGTACTACATCAGATAATTCGACTTTTACGATCAATGATTTTATTGATATTCCAAGTTTATCTGCAGGGGAAATCACTTGTAATGAATCTGATGGCACTTACGATGTAACATTTTTTACCGATAATTTAGCAACTGTAAGTTCAACAGATGGAATTGTTGGAAATAATGAAATTACAGGTATTCCACTAGGAAATAACATAACTATCACAGCAAGTTATGGAGGTGATTGTGAAACATCAATTACTGTTCAAGGACCAACTGAATGTGAGGATGATTGTGAGTTTCCTGATTTAGTTGTTTCACAAGGTATCTGTGAAAGCAATACAACGTACAGCGTTGTTTTTTCTGAATCAACAGGGGCTAACATTACTATCAATGATGGTACGCAAAATGGAAATATTATAGCCGATATACCAATTGGAACAGACCTCATCATAACTGCAACTAATGGTGGGTGCGTTACCGCAGTAACAGTAACAAGTCCTGAAGACTGTAGTGAGCCATGCGAAAACCCCGCTTATGGTTTAGCTGGACCTATTTGTACTGATTCAATTAATGAATTTGCAGCACTAAATTTTGTTTTAGCTACAGATGCTACAATAACTTCAAGCCAAGGGACAATTGTTGGTGAGTCAATTATTGATATTCCTACAAATACTGCTGTGACGATTGTAATTAGTCAACCAGGGTGTGATAATGACACTGTATTTTTTGATGGTATAGATTGTTCTGAATGTAATATCGACAGCATTAGTGTTTTGCCAAATGAAATAGCCGCTTGTTTTGGAGACGAAATAGCGTTCAGTGTTGACAATTCAAATGCTAATTATACTTACAGTTGGTATTTAGAAAATGATTTAATAAACACAGGAACTGACTATTCTTTTGAATTATCTAATGACGATCAAATAGGATCATACGTGGTAGTCGCAGAGCTTGGAGACCCTTCGTGTCAAAGTAGTGATTCAGTCCTATTAATTTTGGATAAATGTGATATAATTGTATCTGAAGCTTTAACACCAAATGGAGATGGATACAATGATGTATTATATGTGGAGAACCTCGAATCATATCCGAATACAAAAATTTCTGTGTTCAACAGATGGGGAAGTAAAGTTTTCGAAAGCGACGACTATCAAAATAATTGGGATGGAACTTCTGAAAGCAGTATGAATGTTGGGGGTGATGAACTTCCAGAGGGATCTTATTATTACCTTATTACTCTTGGAGGTGACGAAAGTGATGAGAATTTTGGTGACATAATCAAGGGTTACTTTTACATTAAAAGACAATAAAAAGGATTAGAATTAATGAAAGCTAAAATTATAATCATACTTATTTTTGTTACTGTTGGTGGAAATATTTCTGCACAGCAAGAAGCGCAGTTCACTCAATATATAGACAATATGCTCTATTACAACCCAGCCTATGCTGGGAGTAGAGGAGCAATGAACATAAACGCTCTCCACCGTCAACAATGGGTTGGAATAGAAGGAGCGCCTATGACTCAAACATTATCAATTCACACGCCGTTAAAATATGAATCATTAGGTCTAGGGATTAGTGTTTTGAACGACCGAGTTGGACCATTGAACCAATCTTGGATAAACGTTGATTTTTCATACAGTTTGCGGTTTAAAAACCACGATGGTAGGTTAGCGTTCGGATTAAAAGGTGGAGTTAATTTGGTTAATGGTGATTTAAGCCAACTGTATACAACTGATGCAAACGACCCGAGTTTAATGCAGTCATATCAAAATAAAATTTTACCTAATATTGGTGCTGGTGTTTATTACCATTCAACAAAGTGGTTTGCTGGTATAGGGGTTCCTAGAATTGTAGATAATAATATTACTGCAGCACAAATATCTTACGACGACAGACGTCATTATTACGCAATGGTTGGAGGTTATTTTAATGTAAACAGAATGCTGAAAATTCGTCCAAGTCTAATGTATAAATTAACTACTGGTGCTCCCTTTGCAATTGACGGAAACGTAGCCTTTATATTTTACGATAGATTTTGGTTGGGGGCAAACTACAGGTTACAAGAAAGCGCTGGCGGATTTTTTCAATACCAACTAAACAATCAATTTAAACTAGGCTACGCTTTTGATATTTCAACATCGTCTCTGTTTAGACATAATTTCGGCACACATGAAATCATGATCAGTTATGATTTTAACTTTAGTAAAGAAGCTACAACAACTCCAAGATATTTTTAATACTATGAATGCTAAGAATATAAAATATTTTTTAACCGTAACTTTACTTATTCCATTTATAGTTTTAAGTCAAAGTGCAAGGTTAAACTATGCGAATAAATTATTCGACGAATTGGCTTTTTCTTCTGCCTCTGAAGCTTATGAAGACGTTTTAGAACGCACCAAAGATTCTCTTAGTATTGCTGCAAATATTTCTGAAAGTTATAGACGAATTGGCAATATTGAAAAAACGTCGGAATGGTATGATTTCATTGAAAGAAACGATGAGTTAAGTCAAGCTCAACATTTGTATTCGGCACTTATCAAAAGACAATTAGGGCAATATGATAAATCTTATAGGTTATTTAAATCTTACGAAAAAAAATTCGAAACTACAGATGTTACAAAATCAATGATAGATAATCATGAAGAATTGTCAAAACTTCAGGAAAATGATGCAAACTTTACTATAAAGCCACTCTATTTAAACAGTCCTGATTCGGAAATAGGTGTTTCATTTTTTAGTGATGGTGATGTTCTACTCGCAAGTTCAGAAAGAAAAAATCTAATTGTTAATAGAGAGGACAAATCAAGTGGTGATCATTATTACAACTTATATAGAGGGACTTTAAATGAAGACGGAGAGTTGATTGAGAAAAACATGCTAAAAGGCCAGATTAACTCCAAATTTCACGATGGTCCAGCATGCTTTGATAAAGAAAACAACCTCGTCTATTTTACACGTAACAATTTCTTAAATGGCAAAGGTGTTGATGACCAAAGCAGAATGAGGTTAAAAATTTACCGCGCCGAATTAGTAGAAGAAAAACTTGAGAATATTGAAGAGCTTTCTTTCAATGATGATAACTATTCCTGCGGTCATCCAAGCATAAGTGCTGACGGAAAAATACTTTACTTTATTTCAGATAAACCAGGTGGATTCGGTGGAACAGATATTTATCGAACAGAAATGAATGAAGATGGTGAATTTGAAGATCCAGTAAATCTGGGAGAAAAAATCAACACCTCACTAAATGAATTCTCACCATACATCCACCCTAAAGATGATCTCTTATTTTTTGCTTCAAACGGTCATTTTGGACTAGGTGGACTTGATGTTTTTGTAACCACGCTCTCAAATACTAAAGATATTCAGTCAATTAAGAATTTAGGAGCTCCAATAAACAGTAGTTACGATGACTTTTCATTTGTAAACGACACAACCCAAAGATTTGGATTTATTGTTTCAAATCGTGATGGTGGTGAAGGTAAAGACGATATTTATGGATTTACTCAAAAGAATCCGATTAAAAGTAGTCAAACAGTTGAGGGCACTATAAAAGATTTGGTTAGTGGTGGGTCTTTAGAAGAGGTTGAAGTCGTTTTGAAAGACAATGATGGAAATGAAATTAAAACTGTTAAAACAGACAGTTTAGGAAATTTCACTATTAATTTAGGTGAACACAAAGAAGATTTTAAACTTGTAGCTTCTAAAGAAGACTATGTGCAAGAAGAAAAAGAATTCGCTTTCGATGAAAGTAAGTCACGATACATTCACAATATTGAGTTAGCTGAGGGTATAACGTATCAGTTTATTGGCACAATAAGAGAAAAAAAGTCTATGAAGCCTCTTGAAGGGGTTCAAATTTCCGTAGACAACAATAAAAACGATGAATTGGTATCAAAAATCAAAACTAATAGCAAAGGTGATATCTTAGGTGAGGACCTTCCATTTACTCGCAATGAGCTGATTGACATAAAGGTAAAATTAGAAAAACCTGGCTATGTTACGAAAAGTAAAAACTTAGAAATTCAGTTGGATGAAAATCGAAAAATAAACTTAAGTGATTATATGTCCGTCAATATGACAAAGATTGAAGTCGGTAAAACAGACCTATCTGAAGTGGCAAATCTTGAAATTATCTACTTTGATTTAAATAGTTCTTATATAAGAGAAGATGCTAAAGTTGAGTTGGACAAAATCGTTCAAGTAATGAAAGACAACCCAAAAATGTCTATTGAATTGGGCTCTCATACAGATTCTCAAGGTGAATTAAAATATAACATGTGGCTTTCGGATAGAAGGGCAAAACGTTCTGCCGATTATATCATTTCTAGAGGAATTGATGCTTCGAGAATAAGTGGGAAAGGTTATGGTCAAAGAAGACCAAAAGTAACTGATGCGGAAATCGCTAGAGCTTCAAGCCAAGAAGAGAAAGAAGAGTTACATCAAAAGAACAGAAGAACTGAATTTATCGTTGTAAAAATGGAATGAGCTTTTTTAGCGTAAAATTTAGAGTTCAGCGTTTAGAGTTTCTTTTATTCATCAAAAAACAATTCACTCCTCTCCCATTTCACTAACTTTGTGATGTGTCTGAACGATTAAACAACATAAAATCAAAAAATAAAACGCTTCCTGAGAAACCAGGTATATATCAATATTTTGATGAATTTGGTAAAATTATTTATGTTGGTAAAGCTAAAAACTTAAAGAAAAGGGTAAACTCATATTTCACTAAAAATCACGATACTGCAAAAACAAGAATTCTGGTTAGACGTATTCACGATATCAGGTACATTATTGTAGACACTGAAACTGATGCGCTTCTTCTTGAAAATAGTTTAATAAAAAAATACCGTCCTCGTTATAACATTCAACTAAAAGACGACAAAACATATCCTTGGATTTGTATTAAAAACGAAGCTTTTCCACGTGTTTTTTCTACAAGAAGGGTAATTAAAGACGGTTCAAAATATTTTGGCCCTTACCCTTCTGTTAAAATTGTCAACACGTTGCTTGAACTCATGAGAGAGATTTATCCACTGAGAAGTTGTCACTATGATTTAAACAAAGAAAATATTGAAAAGGGGAAGTTTAAAGTTTGCTTAGAATATCACATTGGAAATTGTAAAGCACCATGTGTAGGTAAAGAATCTAACGAAGATTATCAAGAGTATATTAATCAGATTGAACATATTGTAAAGGGAAACATCAGTTCTGTTATTCGTGAACTTAAAAACAAAATGCAGGATGCTGCAAATCAATATAAATTTGAAGAAGCTGAATCAATTAAGCAAAAAATTCAATCCTTAGAAAAATATAAATCAAAATCAACAGTAGTTTCTCCAACTATTCATCAAGTTGATGTTTTAACATTAGATAAAGGAGAAAAAAATGTGTTTGTAAATTATTTAGTCATCAATAATGGCGCTATTGTTCACGGTCACACAGTTGAAGTAAAGAAAAAGCTGGATGAAAGCGACAAAGATATTTTGCTATTTGCTCTACTGAGTATGCGAGATAAATTCAGCAGTCAATCGAAAGAAATATTGGTGGAGGATAAAAAGGGGTTAAAAGTCGAAGGGCTTACCTTTTTCACACCACAAAGAGGAGATAAAAAGCACTTACTAGATCTATCGCGGAGAAACGCTAAATTTTACAGGTTAGAACGTCAAAAACAAGAAAAACTAAAAAATCCAGAAGTACATACAGAGCGAATTCTTACTAAAATTCAAAAAGATTTTCGATTAAAAGAATTACCTGTTCACATGGAATGCTTTGATAATTCAAATATTCAGGGAACTAATCCTGTTTCTGCTTGTGTTGTTTTTAAAAATGGAAAACCAAGCAAAAAAGATTATCGCCATTTTAATATAAAAACGGTTACTGGACCAGATGATTTTGAATCAATGCGTGAGGCAATTTACAGACGCTATAAACGATTAACGGAAGAAAACCAACCACTGCCGCAACTTCTTATTGTAGATGGTGGCAAAGGACAACTCAGTGCAGGTGTCGAAGCTTTAGAAAAATTAAGTCTAAGAGGTAAAATTCCTATAGTAGGCATCGCAAAACGACTTGAAGAAATATTTTTTCCTGGTGATAGTATTCCGCTCTACCTAGATAAAAAAAGTGAAAGCTTAAAAATCATCCAATACATGCGTAACGAAGCGCACAGGTTTGGTATTGAGCACCATAGAAATAGAAGAAGTAAGTCTGCACTCGTTTCAGAAATTATTCAAATTAAAGGAGTCGGCGAAAAAACGCAACAGGACCTGATGCGTCACTTTAAAACAGTTTCTGCAATAAGGAATGCTTCCAAAAATGAATTGGTTGAAGTCGTTGGTCTAGCAAAGGCAAAACTGTTAATCAATCATTTTCAGGGTTAATTAAATAAACATGGTGAAACCGTTAACCTGTGAGAAACCTTTTTTGTTATATCAGACACACTTTATTGGACGGTACAATAAATAGG
>JBBEBO010000119.1:0-21583 GCA_040882265.1 Brumimicrobium sp.
AGCGTATTGTTTACTATTGATATGTGCGGAAATTTTGATAAGGTATACGCTTCGAGAATGGAATGTCTGTTCACTATAATTTATGTTGCTTACGTTTCATGGGTCGTCCGTCAGGTGAAGGACTTTTTTTATTGGTGTAGTTTTCCTCTTCCCTAGCATAAATACTGGGGATAAAAACTGTAAGCGCCTATGGTTGCTGAGCTTCGTTGAAGTACAGATACTTTAGATATTAAGATATGAATTACCCATTAAAATTATAGTAGAACCAAAAGTATGAGTTTGCCCTAGTAAAGTATCCGATACGCATTAACAATTAAAATATTTTATTCATAATAGAAGAATTCAAAACAGAACGCGATCATAATTTATGATATAGCATTTATATTTTACAAGAGAAAACTAGCGGTTATACTCAGGGCAAACGCATTTAAATTTAGAACTCCTTTTTTTCGTTTATTTAGTAAAACCAAGGGTTCTTTTGCCACGGGTTTTAACCCGTGGTTAAAGAATTATTTGAAAGTTCTCATTTTGGCGCGACTTTTTGTTTCAAAAATCGTGACAAAATGTGTTCTTTTCGAGATTTATATTTTAAATGCGTTTGCCCTGCGGTTATACTTTAAAATTACTTTTGTATCTTTCATTTATTGTATTTTTGTTTGCTTGTAATTTGTGAATATTTCACACATCTTACAGATTTCTTTAATAGTATAAATTTAAACAAAGGCTATGTTTAACATTAGAATTAGTTTCCTTTTTATTTCTTTTTTGTTGCTGTGTTCATGTGAAAGTAAACAAGAAGAGTTAGCTGATGAATTAAAGAGCAAAAAGGAAGCACCTGAGAATGATTTGCAAAGACAAAACTATTTTTTAGTTCCAGAAATACCAGATTCTATTCATTTTGTTGATCAATGGATCGACTTAACAGATACTGACTTAAGAGAACGCTTTGATAGAGAGCTAATTGTGAACAATTTTTGGCATTCAAATACGATTTTATATTTAAAAAGAGCCAATCGTTGGTTTCCTTTGATGAGTAGTATTTTAAAAGAAGAAAATGTGCCAGAGGATATGTTGTATTTAGCTGTTATTGAAAGCGGATTAACACAGGCAACAAGTCCATCAGGAGCAAGGGGGTTTTGGCAATTTATGGAACCCACTGCTAGAGGGTTTGGATTAGAAATAAACAACGAAATAGATGAGCGGCTACATATTAAAAAAAGTACGCTTGCTGCTTGTCAATATTTGAAAGAAGCACACGAAAAATTTGATTCATGGATTCTTGCTGCAGCCTCTTATAACAGAGGTAAAGGAGGGATTCAGTCAAATTTAGATAGGCAAGGAGTGGAATCTTATTTTGACCTTTCACTTAATTCAGAAACTGCACGCTATGTATTCAGAATATTAGCAGTAAAAGCAATTATGAACGACCCGTTGAGTTTTGGTTTTAAAATTGAACCTCACCAACTTTATCCTCCTTATGAAACAATTAGTGTTACTGTAGAAAAAACGATTCCTGATTTATATCAATGGTCAAAAGAACAAGGCATTAACATTAAAATTTTAAGAAAATTAAATCCTTGGATAAAAGGAAGTAAACTAACTGTTCAACCAAACAAAGAATTTAAAGTGGATTTACCTAAGAATAATGAACAACTTAGTACTTTTGAGGGTTAGTAGTGAATTAATAGTGAAGCTAAGAATAGATGAATGAGTTTATAGAAGTATATGGTGCTAGAGAGCATAATCTCAAAAACATTGATATAAAAATCCCTAGAAATAAATTAGTTGTTTTTACAGGATTAAGTGGAAGTGGTAAATCATCATTGGCTTTTGACACTATTTTTGCTGAAGGACAACGACGTTATATAGAAACCTTTTCTGCTTATGCAAGACAGTTTTTGTCTGGTCTAGATCGTCCTGATGTAGATAAAATTGAGGGGTTGAGTCCAGTAATTTCAATCGAACAAAAAACAGTTTCTAAAAATCCACGGTCAACGGTTGGAACAATTACGGAAGTTTACGATTTTATGCGTTTGCTTTTTGCGCGTTTGGGTACAGCTTACTCCTACGTTACTGATGAACCAATGGTGAAGTATTCCGATGACCAGATAGTTGATTTAATTATTGAAGATTTAGAAGGCGAAAAAATTGTTTTTCTAGCACCTGTAGTAAAAGGAAGAAAAGGGCATTATCGAGAACTTTTTGAACAAATCTTAAAGAAAGGATTTACCAAAGTCAGAGTTGATGGTGAATTAAAAGACATTCAAAAAGGAATGAAACTGGATCGATATAAAATTCACGATATTGAAATCGTTATTGATCGTGTAAAAGTTGATTCAAAAGATAAATCTCGCTTAAAGAAGGCTGTAGATACGGCTATGAAACATGGGAATAAATCCATGATGATTTTGAAATTCGAATCCGAAGATGTGAGGTACTTTAGTCGTACACTGATGTGTCCAACTTCAGGAATAAGTTATCCCGAACCCGAACCAAACCTTTTTTCTTTCAACTCTCCATACGGGGCGTGCTCTAACTGTAATGGATTAGGAGAGGTTTCTGTAATTGATCTCGAAAAGATAATTCCAGATAATTCGCTTTCGATTAAAAAAGGTGGTCTTGCTCCACTCGGTAAATACAAAAGGACTTGGATTTTTGAAAAATTGGGTAATTTTATTGAAGACGAAGGTTTTTCGTTAAACACGCCACTTAAAGAAATTCCTGATACGGTATTAAGTTCCATTCTTTACGGAAGAGAAGAAACAAGAAATGATTTGGGAAAAAATGTTCCTGCTTTTGAAGGTATAATCGATTTTATTACACGACATTTTGAGGAAAAAAGTGCTGCAAAGATTACTCGTTGGGCACAATCTTTTATGAACAAGAAAATATGTCCAGTTTGCGAAGGATCACGCTTGAAAAAAGAAGCGCATCACTTCAAAATTGAGGGGAAACATATTGGTGAGTTGGTAAAATATGACATTGACGAATTAAAAGCGTTTTTTGAAATACTCCCGAAAAAATTGTCCAAAAATCAACTGAAAATAGGAAAGGAAATTTTAAAAGAAATCAATGATCGTTTGTCTTTTATTTTAGCTGTTGGACTTGATTATCTAACATTAAATCGATCTGCTCGTACTTTGTCTGGCGGTGAAGGACAACGCATACGGTTAGCAACCCAAATTGGCTCAGAATTAATGAATGTTTTATACGTTCTTGATGAACCAAGTATTGGTTTACATCAGAGAGATAATTCTAAACTGATAGATTCTTTAAAAAAATTAAGGAACACTGGAAACTCTGTTATTGTTGTTGAACACGACAGAGAAATGATCGAGGCAGCTGACTTCATTGTAGATATTGGACCAGGTGCAGGAGTTCACGGTGGTGAAATCTTGAATGCAACCCCTTTGAAAGGGCTACTTTCTAGTGATTCGTTGACTGCTCAATACCTCAAGGATGAGCGTAAAATTGAAATTCCTTCAAAACGGAGAAAAGGGAATGGAAAAAAACTTGTTTTATCAGGCGCTTCAGGACATAATTTAAAATCGGTTGATTTTAAAATTCCACTGGGAACATTTGTTTGTATCACTGGAGTTTCTGGTAGTGGTAAGTCTTCATTAGTGAATCAAACATTATATCCGATTCTCAATGCACATTTTTACAATGGTGTAAAAGCCCCGTTGCCTTATAAGAAGATTACTGGAATGGAGCATTTGGACAAAGTAATTGAAATTGATCAAAGTCCAATAGGGAGAACACCGCGTTCAAATCCTGCTACTTATACGAAAGTGTTTACTGAAATACGCTCATTATTTGCCAGTTTACCAGAAGCTCAAATTCGTGGATATCAACCAGGGAGATTTTCTTTTAATGTAAAAGGCGGTCGTTGTGAAACATGTAAAGGTGGTGGATTGAGAATGATTGAAATGAATTTTCTTCCCGATGTTTATGTAGAATGTGAAACATGTGGCGGTAAAAGATACAATCGAGAGACGTTAGAAGTGCGATATAAAGGAAAATCTATTTTTGAAGTACTTGATATGACGATCGAAACTGCAACTGTATTCTTTGAGCCCATACCAAAAATTCATCGTATATTGTCAACCCTTGTTTCAGTTGGGTTGGGTTATGTAAAACTCGGACAACCTTCTACAACACTTTCAGGTGGGGAAGCACAGAGAATAAAATTAGCAGCCGAACTTTCGAAAAGAAGCACGGGTAAAACAATTTATATTTTAGATGAACCATCAACGGGCTTGCATTTTGAAGATATCCGTATGTTGCTAGAAGTTCTTAACCGTTTAGTTGAAGAAGGCAATACCGTTTTGGTGATTGAACACAACTTAGACATTGTAAAAGTAGCTGATCACATTGTTGATGTAGGTACAGAAGGGGGTAAAAATGGAGGTGAAATCGTTGGTGAAGGAACGCCTGAGCAATTAGTTAAAAAGAAGATAAAATCGCACACAGCGAGATATTTAGAAATAGAATTAAATAGATAAAAATGAATGTAAGAAAAGATTGGTATGAAATAAAAACAAATGACAGTTGGGCTATATTTAAAATAATGGCTGAATTTGTAAACGGATATGAAAGCATGGCGAAGATTGGTCCATGTATCTCTGTTTTTGGTTCTGCTCGTACACAGCCTCAGAATAAATATTACCAAATGGCGGTCAACATCTCAAAAATGCTGGGAGAAAGGGGTTATGGTGTGATTACTGGAGGTGGACCAGGAATCATGGAAGCGGGGAATAAAGGCGCACAAGAAGGCGGAGGTAAATCTGTTGGTTTGAATATTGACTTACCTTTTGAACAAAGTGGAAACCAATACATCGACGCTGAGTCTAATTTAAAGTTCGATTATTTCTTTGTTAGAAAAGTGGTTTTTGTAAAGTACTCCCAAGGATTTGTCGTACTTCCAGGGGGATTTGGAACACTAGATGAAATGTTTGAAGCATTGACATTAATCCAAACAAAAAAAATAAATAAGAAACCAGTGGTTCTTATTGGAAAAGAATATTGGCAAGGATTAATGGACTGGATTAAAAACACCATGCTAGCCGAAGGAAATATATCTGAAGGAGATTTAGACTTATTTCGAATTGTTGATACTGAAGAGGAGGCAATTCAATATATAGATGACTTCTTTAAAACGCATGCGTTGACGCCGAACTTTTAAATCTGGGTATATTGACGTTGTATAATTCATTATCTTAAAATGAATAGGTTAAAGATTATTGAGTTTAATTAAAAACTTTGTCATAAAATAAAAATACTCTGATATTCAACAGTATGAAGTTTTCTATTTCTGAATGATTTATTTATATTCGCAGAATATTTTATTGTATTCAAGATTTAACTATTACGCTATGAAATTATCCTTCATAAAAGGTCTATTGCTACTCTTAGGGATGTTTTTTTATAATCAGGTAAATGCGCAAGTTTTCTGGACTGAAACATTTGGTTCTGGATGTAATACTGGAACACTTGCAGATGGAGAAACCACTACAAACGGAACTTGGAATGTAACAAACACTGGAACCAACGGAACTGAAGCCAATGTGTGGTATATAAGTGCAGAGGAAAATGGAGAAGGCGTTGGAAATTGTGGAGCTGGATGTGGAACTAATCCAACCTTACATATTGGAGCTTCTAGTGTCGATTTAGGTGCTGCATATCTTAATGAAGATGGTGGTGTTGGTCTTGATCCTACAACAGATGTTCGTGCTGAGTCTCCGACTATTGACTGTAGCGGACAGTGTGATATCGATCTTTCGTTTGAATATCTTGAGAATGGTGATGGAGCGTTAGATAATCACATACTTTGGTATTTTGATGGTAGTACTTGGAATATTTTGGACGATACACCAAAAACCCCAACAACTTGTTCGCCTCAAGGAGAATGGACTGATTATACCATTAATCTTCCTGCTTCAGCAGATAATAATTCAGGTGTTAAAGTTGGATTTCAATGGGTGAATAATAACGATAATACTGGAAATGATCCTTCAATTGCGATTTATAATATTCAACTTTCATCAAATGATGCAGTAGACCCATCTTTAACTTGCGATACCGATGTACCTGTTATTCTAGATGGAAACTGCGATGCGTCTATTCCAGATTTAATTAATTCTGCGTATGTGTCTTTCAATGATAATTGTACATCAATAGCTGATTTAATAGTATCACAAGACGTTGCACCAGGAACAACAATCTCTGGAAGTTCGACAACTGTCCAAGTAGAAATAGTTGTAGAAGACTTATCAGGGAATAGAAGTAATTGTTTTATTGATGTTAACACAATCGATACGATGATGCCAGATCTAACTTGTCCACCAAACCAAGTTGCATATGCAGATGCATTGTGTGAATCAGAAGTTGATGATTATTTATCCTCAGTTTCTGTTGTAGATAATTGTACTAGCCTTGGTGATATGGTTTTGGATCAGTCAATAGCTCCAGGCACACCAATTACTTCGGATCAAGATATCACAATCACTGCTACAGATGAAACTGGAAATGAGTCGTCATGTATTTTTACAGTTGAAATTGTGGATACAGTTTCCCCAAGTGTAACGTGTCCATCAGGTCAAACCCAAGAAACTGCTAACGGTACTTGCGACACACTTATTTCAGACTATACCGATGAAGTTGTTTGGACTGACAATTGTACTTCAAGTTTTTCAGATATGACATTTCAGCAATCACCGAGTCCATCTACAGTGATTTCAGGAGTAAGCACAGTTACTATTGTTGCCACAGACTCCTCTGGAAATTCTAGTTCTTGTGATTTTGATGTGACAGTGATTGATGTTGAAGAACCAACAATTACTTGCCCATCTGATGAAGATGTTTTTGTTAACTCTGCATGTGATGTCTCACTCCAAGATTATACTTCAGCAGCTACAGTTAATGATAATTGTAGCGCTATTGGAGATATAACACTTCAGCAGTCTCCATCAGCTAGTACTGTTGTTTCAGATAATGGCACTGCGCAGTTAATAACTTTAACCGCAGAAGATGAAGCGGGGAATACAAATTCTTGTGATTTTGAAATCACCTTGGTTGACACAACTTCTCCTCAAGCTGTTTGCCCTCCAGATGTTACAGAAAGTGTTGATACAGATTGTGAGTTTTCTGTTCCCGATTATACAACTTCTACTGCAGCGACAGATAATTGTTACTCGATGGGTGACTTTACAATAACTCAAAACATTGTTTCAGGAACAATTCTCAATACTGGTGTTCATCAAATTGAAATGTCAATAGAAGATCCTGCAGGTAATATTGGTACGTGTACTTTTGACTTGACTGTTGAGGACGATATTGCGCCAACAATAAATTCATGTGTACCTGACCAATCAGAGCCGACAACTTCTGGATGTTCGGCAGAAATTTCAGATTATACAAGTTTACTCAGTGTTGATGACAATTGCGATGATTTAACAGATTTAATCATTGTTCAGTCTCCTACTGCCGGAACTGTATTTACGGATACAACAGTTGTAACAGTTACGGTGACTGATTTATCAGGTAACTCAAGTGATTGTGATTTTGAAGTTACAATTAATGATGTTGAAGATCCAGTAATTGATTGTCCATCTGACACAGTTGTTACAGTAAACTCGACTTGTGACTATTCAGCCCCAGATTTAACAGGAGAAGTTTCTGGATCTGATAACTGCTCAAGTTTTGGTGATATGACAATTACCCAAGATCCTGTTGCAGGTGCTTCACTAAATGGAGCAGAAGTCATAGAAATAACGCTTACAGATGAAAACGGAAATAGCACTACTTGCAATGTGAGCGTAATCCCAGATGATACAATCCCACCTTCGGTTACATGTCCTGCTGACCAATTTGTTAGTAATGGAACAAACTGTGACTATGAAATAGACGATTTCACAACTTTAGCAAATGCTACTGACAATTGTACAAATGTAACTTTAACCCAAATTCCCTCACCAGGTACTGAAATTGGTACAGGGTTACACATGGTTGAAATTATTGCAACTGACGGGGTTGGTAATACTGATACTTGTTCTTTTGAATTGCAGGTAACGGAATCTATTTCTCCAACTATTGATTGTCCTTCCGATACAACAACTTGTGATTCTCTAGTAAGTTATGGCTCTCCAATTGCAAATGATAATTGTACTGGCTTTTCAGTTGCACAAATAGATGGTACAGGCTTAACTTCAGGAGATATTTTTCCTATAGGTATAACAACTCAAACCTATGAAGTAGAAGACCCTTCAGGCAATATTTCAACCTGTTCTTTTGATGTAGAAGTATATGAAGCACCGAGTCAAGCGACTATACTAACAGATGATACTCAACTGTGTGACACATCCAGTTTTGTAATTGAGGCGCAAGACCCTTCAAGCGGAACAGGTGAATGGGCTCTTACATCTGGTTCAGCGAATTTCAACAATGAATTTGCAAACCAAACGGGAGTAAATAATTTAGATTATGGTGTAAACGAGTTCGTTTGGGAGGTGAGTACAGCTAATTGCGGAAGTACTTCAGATACTTTACTTATTACAGTTTATGAGCAACCATTAACTGCAAACACACAAGATACTTTGACCATGTGTTCAGATACTTCAATCAATATTGCTGCAAATAGTCCTAGTGTCGGTATTGGAACTTGGTCTGATGTCGATAGTAATGTTTTGTTTTTAAATAATAACTCTTCTAATACACTTGCTTATAACCTTAATGGAGGGTGGAACAATTTGATTTGGACGATCACGAATGGAAATTGCCCTGCATCATCTGACACCTTAAGTATTTTTGCAAAATTAAATACTGAAGTTATTACTAATGACACCAATGTTTGTGTTGGAGAGCAGAATTTAATGTTAGTGGGGTCTGAAACACCATCTGGCGTTACTAATATTTGGTATGTAATTAATGGAACAGCAGAATTTGAGACAGCTACTTCGAGTTCAACAATTGTGAATGGTCTTAGTGCTGGAGAGAACACAATTGTTTTTGCTCAAAATCATCCAATATGCGGAACAACTCATGATACTTTGATTGTAACCTCCACTCTCTGTGATGTTTTTGATCCTGAAATACCAACAGTGATAACTCCAAACAATGATGGAAGAAATGATTTGTTTGTCATTGAAAACTTGAATTTGCTATATCCAGACTGTGAAGTAAAAATTGTAAATCGCTGGGGAGGACTTGTGTTTGAATCTACTGGATACGAAGAACCATGGGACGGAACTAAAATGAATGAAGGTGAGCCTCTTCCGATGGGGACTTATTTTTACAGAATTTTCTTAAAAGATGATGAAGGAACTGAAATCACGGGTTCAATTAGCATAATTAGATAATAAAGGAACAATGAGATATTTTTTTACATTACTTATACTGACAAGTGCTTCTTTACTTTTAAGTCAACAAGAAGCTCAGTTTTCTCAATATTATAACAATGCATACTTTTTTAATCCTGCTGCTGGCGGATTGACAAAAACAATGCAGTTTGATCTTGGTTATCGTAGACAATGGCTTGGAATTGAGGGGATACCTCAATCATTTTATGCTACAGGTCATTCACAAGTTAGTTTTAATAAACGCAAAAAAGTTATTGATGAATTTAATGTGGATAAGGAGTCTGTTTTTAAAGACCCCAAAAATGCAATTGGGAAAAATAAACATGTACTTGGTGGGAGAATGTTATCGGATCAAATAGGGCCGTTTTTAAAAAACTCAGTTATGGCTAGTTATGCTTATCACTTAAGGTTTTCTTCAGCATCAATGCTTAGTTTAGGTGTGAGTGCAGGTTGGTCTAACTTAGGGCTTAACAGCTCAAAAGTTGTGTTACATGAACAAGCAGATTCGGAATATGATGAGTTTTTATCCAATAACTCTAATCAAAATATATTTGATATAAATGCTGGAATAGCGTATTATGGTAAAAACTTTCATTTTGGAATCTCTTCTACGCAACTCTTGAAAAATGATTTGGTGGTGAATAAGATTGTAACACAATCACAGTTTGGTCGTCATTGGTTTGGTTATGGGATGTATTTAATTGATATGAGTGGAGATGTTGATTTGGAACCCCATTTCATGGCTCAATTTATTGGAAATTCGCCCTTTTCATTTAATGTCGGTTCTCGGGTTATTTATGATGATAGATACTGGGTAAATGTTGCTTACCGTATAGGCGATGCAATTAATTTTGGTGTCGGTTTAAACTTTGCTAATAATTTTAGATTCGGTTATGCTTATGATGTTGCTGCTGGACCGGTTCAAAGAACTTCAAACTACGTACATGAATTACAGATTGGTATGGTGCTAGGAAACAATAGAAACGTAAAAAAAGAACTAAACAACGAAGAAAAACTGTAATTGGTCGAAAAAACTGTGAAAAAATTAAATTTTTCGAGCAACTATGTTTTTTTCTTTTGTACATTGATGTTTCCATTGCTTTTGAAATGAAACGAGATACCATATATAATCTTAACCTAAGAGAACCTAAAACTCAACGAGTTTTATCGTCCTTTTTAGACGTTATACATTATTTTAGCACAAAGGTAATAACCTCAAAATCAGAAAATGATGTTTTCAACACTATCATAAATGAAATAACTCCTAAATTAGATATGGTAGACTGTGTAATTTACAAAGTTAACCAAGAAGCCAAGACTATTTTTCAGGTAGCTGCATTTGGCTATAAAAAAAATGAAAAAAACATAATTAAAAATCGTCTTAAGTTGAATTTTGGCGAAGGATTAGCGGGAATTGCAGCACGTGATGGTAAATCAATTCTAGTTGAAGATGTCACAAAAGAAGATAATTATTTAAAAGATATACTTGATGCAGGTTCTGAAATTGAAGTCCCTATAAAAATAAACGACAGAGTATATGCCGTAATAAGTAGTGAGCACCCTGAAAAAGGTTTTTATAATGAATTTCATATTAAGCTTTTTGAGATTTTAGCTTCAATCACCGTTGGAACACTAGTTAAGATTCAAGAAAAAGAAGAACTTCAACAGATAAAGCTTCGTCTTGAGTCAATTCTTGAGAAAAAGAGCACAGATTTAGACCGTGCAATTGATGCGCTTTCTTCACAATATAGTGAACTTAAACACCAGCATGATAAAAGAGAACTTCTCATTCAGGAAGTACATCATAGAGTAAATAACAACCTTCAAATTATTTCTAGTATTTTGAGGTTATACTTAACAGAATCGGATGAAAATTCGAGTAAAGAGCTTCGAGAAATTCACGACCGTGTTCAAGCCATGGCACTGATTCATCAAAACATTTATAAATCACTTGAAATGAACTTGGTTGATGTGAGTTCTTACATTCGTGATTTGATGAATCACCTAAAAGGTATGAACAGCACAACATATATTTCTTTCGAACAAGAAGTTGATTTTAAACATATAAATCTAAATACGTTGGTACCACTTGGATTATATATAACAGAACTCGTTAGCGCATGGATAAATTTAGTGGTAAATGAAGCGAAAGAAACTGAGATTCATTTCAAAATAAAATTGGGAGAGTGCAAAAATAAAAACCAGTATGAACTTTTGATTTCAGACAATATCAATGACAATATTTTTAAAGAAATCAACCTTGAATCTGACACAGACATATCTAGTATTTTAATTACAGCTCTGGTTGAACAATTAGAAGGAAAAATCAACATCACTAATAAGAACGACTCTAATCTTGTGAAACTCTGTTTTGATCCTGTTTAATCCTCTTAAATGGATCAGGGCAAACGCATTTAAATTTAAAGCTCCTTTTTTAGTTGAATTAATTAAACCAAAGGTTCTTTTGCCACGGGTTTTAAACCTTGGTTAAAGATGAATAAAGAGATTTTTATTTTGACGTGTATTTTTGTTCCAAAAATCGTGACATAATAAGTTCTTTTCGAGACGTAATTTTTAAATGCGTTTGCCCTCTTAAACGGATATTCCAAATTGCTATAATTAAAAAATGTTAGTTTTGCTAAAAATTCATTTTTAATATTATGCGCCCGCTATATTTTTTGCTAAAATTTTTATTAAAGTTACCTCTTTGGATCTATTACCCAAGATTCTTGAATGTCAACAAGCCAAAAAAAAGATTTGCTCGAACCATTTTTGCAAGTAACCATGCGGCTTCTTTTATGGATCCACTTGTAATAGCTCAAACTCAACCTCCAATAGTATTCTTTATGACGCGTTCAGATGTGTTTAAGCCATTTTTAAAACCAATTCTTTGGGCATCTCATATGTTTCCAATTTATCGTGAGATTGATGGTACAGATACAAAAAGTAAAAACGAGGCAGTTTTCAGGAAATGTTATAGAGTTCTTAAATATGGTCGCAGCCTAATTATTTTCTCTGAAGGATTTACAGATGATATTTTTATTAGGCGATTAAAACCAATTAAAAAAGGAGCGATAAGAATCGGCTTTGGTGCATTGGAATATACAAATTGGAAAAAGAAAATCTACATTAGAGCGGTGGGCGTTAATTATTCTAACCCAAATTCCATTGGTAGTGATGTAGTAATCTCAAATTCTGATCCTATTTGCCTTAATGATTACCGTCAACGATATGAAGAAGATCCTAATAAGACAATTTATGAGTTGACAAAGCACGTTGAAATTAAAATGCGAGAGCAGTTGACAGATGTGAGAAATACTAGCTGGGCACCAACCCATGAGTATATTATGCGATTAACACGTAAAGGAATGAATGCTGTTGATACAGATAAGTCTATTCCTCTTCTCAAAAGGTGGGAATACTCAAAATCCCTTGCAAGCTGGATTAATGAACAAGATTTAGATAATAATTCGAGGTTGATTGAACTAAAAAAGAAATTAAAAGATTATTTCGATTTGCTTAATAATGAAAAGCTCGAAGAACAACACATTTATAAAATGTCTAATCAAAAATGGTCTAAAGCAAAAGATTTAATGTATTTCATTTTGCTTGCACCGATTATGGTTGTTGGATTAATACACAACTATCTCCCTTATATTTTTATTAAAAAATTTGTTGAAAAAGCGTTTAGAAGAAAAGTATTTTGGGGAAGTGTTAAAATGATGCTTGGTATAGTTGCGATTGGACTGTTTAATATTCCTTTTATATTTTTAGGTTACTATTTGTTATGTCCTTCATGGTTATTTTGGATTGGATATAGTTTAACAGTAGCGCCTCTTTCGGGGATTGTTGCTTACGGATACTTTAAAAAAATGAAAGCTTATCGAGTGATTGTAAATGCCTCTAAAAGAAACTTATCTCATATATATTCTCAAAGAGAAGCGCTAATAAATGAAATACATGAATTAATTCCAGTAGCTTAAGAAGCTATCTTTTAAGAATTAGTTTTGAATAAATCCAATACATAATAAGGGCAATTGAACTGCCTAATATTATGCCTCCAATAATATCTGTAGGATAGTGAACACCAAGATATATTCGACTGAAAGAAACAAGCAGTGCCCATAAAATCATTATTAAAAAGAGGTATTTGTAATGTTGTTTTAACCGTAGACTAAACATTACTGCAATGGCAAAAGAATTTGTTGCATGTCCAGAAACAAAACCGTGTTGGCCACCTTTATAAAAGTCACCAGGCTTAATTTCATAAAAATGAAGTAAATCTCCTATATTTAAATTGTGTGAAGGTCTATACCGTCCAATCATTTCTTTAAAGCCATGAGTTGCTATGAAATCAGCTATCCCTACAGTAGCTAATCCAAATACAACAAACCAAACTGCGTTTTTTGTACTGGATTTTCGAAAAACGAGAATAAAAAGGAAAATATAAAGCGGGAACCAAATTAATTTTCCACTCACAGCCCACATAAATTCATCAAGCCAAGGTGTATTTAATCCGTTAATAAATAGTAGGAGTTCACGATCAATTTTTTCAAGCCATTCAATCATCTTTGAAGTTTTTTCCAAAGAACATCTTTCAATTCTTGTAAGTTATAGTTGCTAACAGAAGAAATGAAAACGGTAGTTATATCTGGCAAGTCTTGCTTTATTTCATTCATCAACTCTTCATCAAGCATGTCTGATTTTGTAATTGCAAGTACTCGCTCTTTATCTAATAATTCGGGATTATATTGTTTAAGTTCGTTGACTAAAATTGCAAATTCTTTTTTGATATCTTCACTATCTGCTGAAATCATAAAAAGCAATAATGAATTTCGCTCAATATGCCTTAGAAAACGAAGACCAAGTCCTTTCCCTTCATGAGCTCCTTCAATTATACCAGGGATATCAGCCATTATAAACGAGCTGTTATCTCTATAACTAATGATGCCTAAATTTGGACGCAATGTTGTGAAAGGGTAATTTGCAATTTCAGGTTTTGCCGCTGATAGTACAGAAAGCAGTGTGCTTTTGCCAGCGTTGGGGAATCCAACCAGACCAACATCAGCAAGAACTTTTAACTCAAGAATACACCAACCTTCCGAACCTTCTTCACCAGATTGGGCAAAGTCAGGAGTTCTGTTTGTTGAACTTTTAAAGTGTGTATTTCCTTTACCTCCTCTACCACCTTTTTTTAGAATTTCTTCTTGTCCATCTTCGCTGATTTCAAAAAGCACTTCGTTTGTTTCGTTGTCTCTTGCAATTGTTCCAATAGGCACTTCAATGTAGGCGTCTTTACCCTCGGCTCCTGTCCTTTGATTACCTCTCCCAGGATCACCGTGACCAGCCTTTGTGTGTTTGTTAAATTTTAAATGTAGCAAAGTCCACATTTGTTTATTACCACGTATGATAACATGACCACCACGGCCACCATCACCACCATCAGGACCTCCTTTTGGGATGTATTTTTCACGTCGCATATGACGTGAACCACCACCACCATTACCTGATTTACAGTGAATTTTTACGTAGTCAACAAAGTTATCTGAAGCCATTTATGCTTTTTCTTATTTAAAAGATTCAATTGTTTGAAATAAACGTTCTGTAATTTCTTCAATGCTCCCCAAACCATTGATTGAGTAAAATTTATTCTGAGCTTCGTAATATTCTTTTACTGGAGCAGTTTCATTTTTATAGACTTCAATACGATTGGCAATAACTTTTGGATCAGCATCATCTGTACGGCCAGAATCAAGTGCACGTTTTTTTAATCGCTCTTTTAGTTCTTTTTCTGGTACATCTAAAGCAATCATTGCAGAAATCTGACTATTTTTTGATTTCATCAATTTATCTAATGCTTCTGCCTGTGGATCGGTACGAGGAAATCCGTCAAAAATAAAACCTTTTGCATCGGAATGCTTTTCAACTTCAGAGTTTAACATATTTATCGTTACTTCGTCTGGAACAAGTTGACCTTTATCGATATAACTTTTTGCTAATTTCCCGAGCTCTGTACCACCACCGATATTTGCTCTAAAAATATCACCCGTTGAAAGGTGAACAAGATCATATTTTTCAATCAATTTTTCTGATTGAGTGCCTTTTCCCGCTCCGGGAGGGCCAAATAATACTAAATTTAACATTGTGAGATTATTTAATCTATTCTTTTAATTTATAAATTGCTGAAGTATTCCTTCCATATTCTAAATAGTCCAACCCATAACCAACGACAAACTTGTTGGGTATTGAAATTCCGTAATATTTTGGAGGATACTTCCCTTTAAATGCATCTGGTTTATAGAGTAAAGATACAACTTCCAAAGAATTTGGTTCGTCGTGGTCAATCATAGAGTATATTTTACCTAAGGTTAAACCAGTGTCAACAATGTCTTCAACTATTAAAACGTGCTTGTTTTTTAAAGACTTTGTAAGGCCTAATAATTCATGAACATTTCCTGTTGTTGAAGTACCTTTATATGACGCAACTTTGATAAACGATATTTCACACGGTATCGAAATCTCTTTAAGTAAATCACTTACAAACATAAAGGCACCGTTTAACACTCCTAAAAAAACTACTTCTTTACCTTCGTAATCGGTATTGATTTTTTTAGCTAATTTGCAAACTGCCGAATGAATTTCGGTTTCGTCTATAAAAAGTTCAAAGTCTTTGTCTTTAATCTGCACAATAGTTGTTTTCTTTGCTACTTTCACAAAGATAATATTTTATATTCTTGTGCTTGATTATTTTGGATTTAAATGAATTGAATACTTTTGTAACATGGAAAAACATTGGTACGGTGAAAATTTTAAATTGGGAGTTCTGGGCGGAGGTCAGCTCGGAAGAATGCTAATTCAGTCAGCGATTAACTATGACGTTCATATTTATGTCATGGATGGTTCTTTAAAAGCTCCATGTGGAAACTTGGCTCATGAATTTACTGTGGGAAATATCAATGATTATGATGATGTAATTGCTTTTGGAAAAGATAAGGATGTTATAACTGTAGAGATTGAGCATGTTAATGTTGATGCTTTGGAAGCACTTGAAAAAAGAGGAGTTAAAGTATTTCCACAACCTAGGGTACTTCGATTAATTCAAGATAAAGGATTACAAAAGCAATTTTATAACCAACAGAATATTCCAACTTCTCCTTTTGAATTGATTGAAAGTAATAAAGATATTGTAAACCATGCTAATTTATTACCTGCAATGCAAAAAATGCGTAAAGGTGGATATGATGGTAAAGGCGTTGTTAAAATAACTAATGAAAAAGATATTTTAAATGGTTTTCAAGCACCCTCAGTTTTGGAAAAACTAATTGATTTTGAAAAAGAACTTTCCGTAATTGTTGCACGAAATGAATCTGGGGAAGTGAAAACATTTCCTCTTGTAGAGTGTGAATTTAGTCCTACTTTAAACCTTGTTGAATTTTTATTTTCTCCAGCCAATGTTAGTGAAAATATAGCGAATGAAGCAAAAAAGATCGGTATAGATGTAATTGAGAAGTTAGGTATGGTTGGTATTTTAGCTGTTGAGTTATTTCTTACCAAAGACGGAAAACTTTTGGTGAACGAAATCGCACCACGAACACATAATAGTGGTCATCATACCATAGAATGTAATTTCACTTCTCAATTTGAGCAGCATTTGAGAGCTATTACAAATCAACCACTAGGAAACACAGAACTTCGAACACCTGGAGTTATGATTAACCTTTTAGGAGAACCTGAGTTTAAAGGTAAAGCTGTTTATGAAGGATTGACGGAAGTAATTAAAGAAAAAGGAGTTTTTGTTCACGCTTATGGAAAAGCCGAAACAAAGCCTCACCGTAAAATGGGGCACGTGACAATTACAAACAAGTCGTTAGAAGAAGCTAAAATCCTTGCAAGAAAAGTTCAAAAAGTTTTAAAAGTTAAGGCCTAAATCATCCTTGGTCTGGAAGTCGCACTATTTTTACCAGAAAAACCAATTTTAGAACTATAATACCTGTTAAAACCTATATTTTTTTTGTAGTTTTAACAACTCTAATTACGATACCTTAATGATAAATTTTAAACGTTTTGTTCTAAATTTAATTGCGCTACTTTTTACTTTAGGAGTAAATGCGCAGTTATATACGTTTAAAAATTACAATCACGAAGACGGTCTTATTTTATCTTCCTTACTTTCAGTGAAAGAGGCTGACGATGGCTACATTTGGTTTGGTACTGATGGGGCAGGTCTCATGCGTTTTGATGGTAAAAACATCGATTATTTAGAAGATGTTCAAGGCAGAACGAATCGACACGTTAATTCCATTGCATTTAAATCAAATGGTAACATCCTTTTCACAACTCAATATAGAGGTATTTTTGAATTACACTACAACAAAGTAGTTCCACTTGACTCAATTAAACAAGTGGGGCAAAGTAAGGCAGTAATTCATGAAAATGGCTTAACAACAATCGTTCATGACGGAGGAGTTTCACTATACGAAGGGAATATTTTAATTTCAGAAAAGAAAACCTATCCTTTTGATGAATCAATGCAGTTTTATGGGAGTAATGTTATCGATAATAGCATTTTTATTTTCACTTCAAAAGGAAATTTTTTAGTTAAAGAAAGGCAAATTTTGCAATTGAACGATTGGCTGGGAACAGACCCATCGACTACGAAAAACCTTTCTAGTGCATATAGAACTGGTGATAGTCTTGTTTTAATCAATAAGTTTATTAGCAACGAGATTACTGTTTTAATGGATGAGTTTAATCCAAAGTTTTTCATTAAGGAAAAAATAAATAAAAAATTATTAGGTGGTGATGAGGAAATTATTCGCTCTGCTGAAGGAACCGATTTTTGTGTTTATGTTTCAAATTTAGGAAGAATATTCACTAAACACAAGAACAATAATGATTTCAAAATCGTAGCAAATAACTCTACGAATAAAATCATATCCCCAACGGATATTTGTGTTGATCGCAATGATGATATTTGGGTAACAACTCGAAACAGTGGGGTCTTTAGAATTTCATTAGAGCCTTTTACAAAATTAAATATACATCCTTTATTTGAAGACCCACATATAAGATTTATTTCAAAGACTTCTGATTTCAGAGTTATTCTTTCAAACGGAGAGGGAAATACTTATATCGGGAGTAAGACAGAAAAGTTTAAAGAAATTCCTGATGTTTTATTGAATGCAATGACAAGAATGGGCAACCGCTATATCGTTGCAACAAGTGAGGGCTTAAGAGAATTAAAAAATTCAAATCTTATCAAAGTTTCTGAGTTATCATTTTTAGAAGACAGAAGAACATCTCTAGCTTTTTATGGGTTAGATTATTTGTGGTTTTCCCATGAGGGCAAGGGTTTATCTAGGTATAGCTTTGAAACAAAAAAAATAAAAAACTACGATAAAGCACCCGCTTATTTTTATAATGCAATTATGCCCGAAGATTCAAATTCAATACTTTTTGGGTCAAACAATGGAGTTTATAAATATTCTAAATTAGATGACACTTTGGAACTGCTTCCCCAAAAAGTAAATAATGTTGAACTTGGATCTTACATTGGGAATTCAACTAGAGATATTTATGGGAACTGTTGGTTTAGTTTAGATTATGGATTGTATTGTTATAAAAAGGACGGCACTGTTACCGCTATAACAGCTGAAAGATTCCTTCCGTCAACGCTTATTTATACGCTTAACTCAGATAATTATGGTAATTTGATTGTTGGAACCAATAAAGGTATAACAGTTATAAGAGTTGACGAAGAAGGCATACCCTTGTCGAGTAATACTTACAACAAAGAAAATGGTTTTAATGGTTATGAAACACACATGCGTGCTTCATATAAGAATAAAAAAGGCGAGATTTTTGTTGGAACCATGGAGGGGCTTTTTATAATTAAACCTGAATATCTACAAAAGAAAGTTGTTCCATCTGCACCAGATATTTATAAAATTCAAAATAAAGAAGCAAATTATTTTTCACAAAATAAGAAACGTTCTGTTTTCGATGTTGACAATAATAATTTGTTTTTTGAATTCAAAAGTGTAAATGCAAAAACAGACTTTGTAAAGTATAGTTATAAGTTAGAAGGCCATGATGAAAAATGGTCTGATTGGTCTTCAAAAAATGAAGCCTACTGCAATAACTTACCAAGTGGAAAGTATGCGTTTAAAGTTCGCGCTTCTATAGATGAAAAAAATGTTAGTAATACATCTACGTTTGAGTTTAGTGTATATATTCCGTTTTTTAGAACAAAATGGTTTATAATATTGATTATTGGATTAGTAATTATTGCTAACTTTTTGGTGCTTGAAAAAACTAAAAAGTTTAGTAGAAAAAACATTATCCTTTCAAGAGATCTCGGAGCAAATAGAAGAATTGCGGCAAGCATTTTACTTTTCGGAGCTTTTGCAAATACTGCATCCCATATCTTTGCCTCCAGAGTTGACGAAACAATTTTAAACCATGACCTATCGGCAACTGTTGTAGGTATTGTTGTCTTTACTTTATTTTTATTAGTAAGCTTTTCCAAACAACTTTTAAATCGGTCAAACCAACTGTTAATGATTGGGTTCTTTATCTTGTTAGGATACAATTTTGTTTTAGCCTTTTACTCAGGTATCCACCCTTTTTATTTAATGTCAATTTTACTCATCGTTTTTGTCGCTCCATTTATTTTTAGAGCTTTAAAAGGCGCTATTGCTTTTGGTTTTATACTTATCTTTTCAGGTGTAGGGCTGATATTTTTTCTCGACAACTCCAATTTCAATCCTTACCTTTTTTTAGTTGGTATTTGTGTTGCAGCTTTCCTTTCTGTTTTCATGACCTATTTGAGAAATAATTCTTTGGAAAGGTTGATTTTTACTTCAGGTGTAGTAAATAAAGGCAATGTATTAGTTGTCGCATTTGATAATAATGGAAAAATATCCTATTCGAGTGAAAATATTGAAGATCTTTTAGACCTCAGAGAAGACTTAAAAGGAACAAATGTAAGTGCATTAAATCAGTATCAGCCCAAGTTCAATGAGCATAAAAAGTTCTCTAATGTCGATTTGAAAAATGAATTTAAAGAAGGAAAAATTTTTGTTACTCCTTTATTTTCAAAATCTGGTGATATTGTTTATTACCAATGGTCGTGTAAGGAGTTCTCAGAAGATGTAAGGGTAATATTGGGTCAAGATGTAACAGATAAAATTAATTTAGAAAACTACTATGAACTCATTGTTCGAAATGCCGACGATCTAATTTTTCAAACAGACCCACAAGGTAACTTTACCTTTGTTAATGATAAGTGTGAGGAAGTCTTTCAAAGAAGTAAAGATGAATTAATAGGGAAATCAATTACTTCCGTGGTAAAAGAAAGCCATAAAGCACAAGTAAGACAATTTTATAGTAAAAACTTTAAAGAACGTACAAAACACGATTATTTCGAGTACCCTATATTAACGCCAAGCAAAGAAGAAAGATGGCTAGGTGAAAACCTGACTACACTCTTAAAACCAGGGGCAGATAATATAGTAATAGGGTTCTTAGGTCTAGCTCGAGATATTACTGATAAAAGAGAGGCAAGTGCAATTATAAAAGAACAAAACAAAGACATTACAGCTTCTATCAACTATGCTAGACGAATTCAGTTTAACATGTTGCCACGATCTACTGATTTTGATAAAATATTCAAAGAACACTTTATACTATTTCGACCAAAAGATATTGTGAGTGGAGATTTTTATTGGCTTAATGAGGTTGACAATAAAACGATTATAGTTTGCTCAGACTCCACGGGACACGGTGTTCCTGGATCCTTTATGACCTTACTCGGAATTAATATTCTCAATCAGATTATTCTAGAAGCTAAAATTACAGATCCAGGTAAAATATTTGATGAATTGGATAAACGACTAATTGAAGTACTCCCACGAGATGGACAAAACCGTATCAAAGATGGTATGGAAGCTGTTGTGTGTGTGTTTGATCACAGTGACAACTCTGTTCAATATGCTTGTGCTGGAGGACGATTTGTAGTTACTGATGAAGAAAATAATGATATAACAGTTTACAAAGTTGACAGTAAACATATCGGTGATGTCCCACAAACAGCGGACTTCAAATACGCTACTAAGTCTATAACTTTAAGTCAGAATCAAATTTTGTATTTATTTTCTGATGGTTACCCAGATCAATTTGGAGGTGAAAAAAATAAAAAACTTTCAATTAAAAAATTCTTAGCGCTT
>JBBEBO010000120.1:0-21322 GCA_040882265.1 Brumimicrobium sp.
GGTTAGCAAAATTGCTAACCCCTCGTGGGCCCTACTGGATTCGAACCAGTGACCCCCTGCTTGTAAGGCAGGTGCTCTGAACCAACTGAGCTAAGAGCCCATTTTAGCAGAAGTTTTAACACCGTTGTGCGTTCTGCGGGTGCAAATATAAGTGGTATTTTTTAATGTGCAAATATATTTATGAAAATAAACTAAATAATTTCTTCTAAAAGAAAAAAACTACCAAAAGCAATTATTATATCTTGCTTATTTATAGTTTTTTGAGCTTCAGACAGAGCCTTTTTTGGGTTGGAATAAAAAGAAGCTTTTAACGATGTATTTTCTACAGCCTTCATTAATGCTACTTTTGAATAACTTCTCTCGTTTCTAAATTGCGTAAAAAAATACTTCCAGCTTCTAGGGAAGAGCTTGAGAATTTCATCCAAATTTTTGTCGTTAGAAGCACCGTAAATCACGCTTATATTTTTATCGTGATAAACTTCATTTATATAATTAATCAAGGATAAAATCCCCTCTTTGTTATGAGCAGCATCCACAATTATCTGTGGATTTTCCTTTACTACCTGAAGTCTACCGAAAAGTCCAGTATTTAAGTGCAAATTGACCAATCCATTTTGTAAATAAAAAGGCGCTATATTCCACCCTAAAGTATTTAATAGGTCTAGTGCTGAAAAAGCTAAACGCTTATTTTTATCAAAGACAGGAGTATGATCATCCGAATGAATAAATTGAATCTCAGCATTCATTTCTGATGCTTTTTCTCTAAATACAGGACCTGTTTCGACATCTTCTTCTCCAATCAAAACAGGGATGTTTTCTTTAATGATCCCAGCTTTTTCAGTCGCAATTTTTGCTCTAGTGTCACCGAGAATGTTTGTGTGTTCAAGACCAATATTTGTGATTATAGAAATAAGTGGAGTAATAACATTTGTTGCGTCTAGTCTACCCCCCAAACCTGTTTCAACCACAATGATATCACAATTCAATGACGAAAAATGTTTTAGAGCCAACACCCATGTAACTTCAAAAAAAGAAGGTCTTATGTCCCATTCAACTTTTTTAACTTCATCAATAAATTCTGATACTTCTGATCTTGAAATCATTTCACCGTTGACCCTAATTCGTTCGCGGAAATCGTGAATATGCGGTGAAGTAAACAGTCCTGTTTTATATTCTGCTTCCTTTAGAACACTCGCCAGAATTGAACAAGTTGTTCCTTTGCCATTTGTTCCAGCAACATGTATAAATTTTAATTGATCAATGTCAATTTTAAAATATCGAATTAGACTTAATGTATTTTCTAAAGTTGGTTTATAGGCTTTTCCACCTATTTTTTGAAATGCTGGGAACTGTTGAAACAACCAATCTATAAGTTGCTCGTATGACTCGTTATCTTTCATGAAGTAAAGCAGTACTAACTTGGTGAAACTTTTATTCTGTAGTAAGCTGTTTCATTTCTAGCACCAGGTTTTTCTTTGTATTTTACTTCTTTTTTAACTAGGGTTATTATCTCATCAATTAATTGTTGATTTGTGGTTGTTGTATTATCTCTTACAACCGAAGCAGCAACAACTTTCCCACGAGAGTCAACAGTTAATTTTAAGGCGATATAGCACAGCTGATCATTAGGTGTTTTTGGATTAGTTTTTAAATTATTTTCTCTTATACGATCGCCACTCCCGCCTTTTCCAGCATCTCCAGAACCTGTTCCAGGACCGTCATCACTTCCAAAACCAGAGCCTTCTCCATCACCTTCACCGCCACCGCCAGAACCAGTAAAGGGGTTACTATCAGTTTCTGCTTCACTTGTTGACTCTGCTTCATCATCACCACTTCCAGTTGTCGTTGTGACGTCAGATTCTTCTTGAGTTGGCTGTTCCTCTGGATCAGGTTGAGGATCTGGGGTAACGTTTTCACTTTCACTTGGAGAACCACCACCCGCATTACTTACTTCAAAGTCTTCAATCCCGCTTTCTTCCATTGTGATTGGGATAGGAACTGTTACTTTTGGTGGATCGGGCTCGTGATACTTGATATAAAACAATAAAAACAATGCAACAAGTAGGAATAATATAGAAAAAACAATTCCTATACGGTTATCTTTTTTATGAACAACGGGGACTTGTGCCATAACATTTTAAATTAATCATACGCCAAAACAGGTTTCCACCCTCGGGCTTTTGATAGTGCTAAAACTTGAAAGACTGCTTCATAACTCGCTTTTCTTGCACCAGCAATCTTAACTTTCTTTTCAGGAGTTTTCTCTACTTCTTTAATCAAAAAATCACGCATTTGATCGTAAGCTGCTCCTTCTGTTTTAACACCAAAAGGGTTTTTAGCATCACTCGACTCACTTAACATTATCTGATACATATCATCTTCTGTAATCACCACAGTAGTTGTTGTATTCTCTTTTGATTTATCTAATTTTTCAGAAGGTTGTGGCAATTCAACTGGCGTATTTTTTTCAGCCATTGTACTCATAATGATGAAAAAAACAAGCAAAAGAAAAACAAGGTCGGTCATGGAAGCCATTCCTCCTTCAATCTTAACTTTATTTCGTGAATCGAATGCCATATTGATCTATTTAGATGGTTTATGTAAAATATCCATGAATTCCATTGCATCGTTCTCCATGCGGTAAACAACTTTAGAAATTTTTGAAACTAAATAATTATACCCCATAAAAGCAATAATACCCACGATCAAACCAGCTACTGTTGTAATCATTGCTGTCATAATACCTGGTGCAATTGTACCTAAATCTAAAGAATCAAGGTTTTTCATTGCATTAAAAGTCTTCACCATACCAATTGTTGTTCCCAAGAATCCGATCATAGGTGCTGCTCCAGCAGCTGTTGCTAAAAAGCTTAAACGTTGTTCCAAACGAGAAATTTCAAGTTTTCCAGTATTATCAATAGCAGAAGCAACAATATCAACTGGTTTTCCTAAACGATCAATTCCTTTTTCTAGCATTCGAGCAGAAGGAGAGTCTGTACGGATACATAAATTTTTTGCATCATCTACTTTTCCATCAGATAGGTAGTCTCTAATTTTAGATAAAAAATCTGGATTCTTTTTAGATGACCTTTGAAGCGCAAGGAGTCTTTCTACAAAAACATAAACTACATACAAAGACATTATTCCTAATATAATAAGGATAATCATCCCCATCATATCACTTCCAGCCTCTGCTACAGCTTGCCAAATAGCAACTTCTTTAAAGTTTTCCTCTGCACCTGTACCAGTAGTATCTTGTGCAACTTGTAATAAAAATGAACCTTTCATATCTCAATTAACGAATTAAATTAGTTTTTGTTACATCAACTTATACAATCAATAAATAAACAGCAGCCCCCGCTAGATAACCTACAAGTGCTAACCATGAAATGTGTTTCAAATACCAAAAGAACGATATTTTTTCCATTCCCATTGCAACAACACCTGCAGCTGAACCGATAATCAACATTGAACCACCTGTTCCTGCTGCGTAAGCAATAAACTGCCAAATGTGATCATCCATTGGTGCATTAAACATCCCCATGCTCGCAGCAACTAATGGTACATTGTCTATTATTGCAGACCCTCCTCCGAGTAACATCACAAACACATCGTTGTGCATACTTTCCTGAACAGATTGACCAAAGGTAAATACTAATCCAAGTGACTCAAGTGCAGCAACCGTCATTAAAATACCCAAGAAAAACAAAATAGAAGGCATTTCAATTTTTGTTAGCGCTCTAAAAGTTGGACTTTCGTGATGACCTTGAGGTTCGGGTGACACATATTTTTGAGTTGTATCTTTTTTCACGACACCTACAAAAGACATTTTAAACTGACGTACACTTATCGTTTCAGCAAAAAGGGCAACAATTCCTAGTGACAACATCATACCAACATAAGGTGGTAAATGCGTAACAGTTTTAAAAACGGGTACAAAAACAATCATTCCCAAACCAAGATATAGCATTAATGAAGCTCTAGAATTAACTTCTCCCGAATCATGTGGCAATTCGAAATTACCTTTAAAAGGCTTCATAAAGCTTGCTAAAAGTGTAGGTACTAACATGCAGACTAACGATGGTAGAATTAAATATTCGAAAAGTTTTAACGCCGAGACTTTACCTCCCATCCAAAGCATTGTTGTAGTTACATCACCGATTGGAGACCAAGCACCGCCGGCATTTGCAGCAATAATAATTAAACCCGCAAACCAGATACGGTCTGTTTTATCGCTCAATAGCTTTCTTAAAATCGTGATTAATACAATTGTTGCAGTTAAGTTGTCAATTATTGCAGACAGTATAAATGCAAGTATTGAAATAATCCAAAGCAAAGTGCTTTTTTTATTTGTTCTAATAAAGGCTTTTATCGTAGAGAAGCCGTGAAAATGGTCAATGATCTCAACAATAGTCATTGCACCAATAAGGAACATTAAGATCTCACAAGTTTTACCAAAGTGGTGTAAAAGTGTCTCTTCCATCAAATGCACTCGCTCTTCGTGGCTTTCACCTGCTAAACTGATCATTTCATAACTTGATGAATTAAACCAGCTTGTGAAATCATCCAACCCGACAGCAATACCTGCCCACGCAAAAGCCATCATTAACAATGAAGGAACCAGTTTGTCTATTTTAATATTATGTTCAAGCGTTATTGCGAGATAACCAATAATGAAAACAAAAACGATAAAAATTTCCATGATTTTAGTTTAATAAATAAGTAGTGTTATATTAATTGTTTAAGTGCTATTTCAAAGGTAACTTTAGCGATGCCAGTTTTAGCACTATTTTTTTTGTGAGCTGTTTCTAAAGCAGCTTTTATTGTTTTACTTGTATCTTCAAAAATATCTTGATCAGTTATTTCTTTTAAGTCTTCCGACATCAAGAATGCAAATACTCTTGCCATTCCACAGTTTGCTATAAAATCGGGAATTAAAGCAACGTTATCATCTACATAATTCGCAATACTTCCAAAGAAAATTTCAGGGTCAGCGAAAGGTACATTTGCTCCAGCTGAAACAACTTCTACTCCAGCCTTCACCATTCTCTCGGCTTGATCTTGAGTAATTAATCGAGATGCAGCACATGGAGCAAACACATCTGCTTGAATATCCCAAATTTTGCTGTTTACTTCATCAAATGAAAGCATATTATCAGCACGTAGTTCGTTACCATCTTTATTTAAAAACAACTCTCTGATTTCCTCAAAAGCAAACCCGTTTTCATTAATAAGCCCACCTACTCTATCGATAATCCCAACGATTTTTGCACCACTTTGTGAAAGGTAAAAAGCAGCTGCAGAGCCTACATTTCCCCAGCCTTGAATAATTACTTTTTTATCTTTTACACTTCCACCCCAAACAGTATAGTAATGTTCTATCGATTGAGCTACCCCGTAACCTGTAATCATATCAGCGATTACAAATTTTCTCTCCATACTAGGTGAATATTTTTTGTCTTCAATAACTTTAAGTACACCGTATCTTAATTGACCTATTCGATGAATTTTTTGAGCTTCGCGCGGTTGAAAATGTCCATTAAAAACACCTTCTTGTGGATGCCAAACACCACAATCTTCTGTAATTGGAATAACTTCGTGTATTTCATCTACATTTAAATCACCACCAGTTCCATAATAATGTTTCAAAAGTGGAGTTACAGCAGCATACCATCTTCTCAGCACACCTTCTTTGCGAGGATCTTTTGGGTCAAAATTAATTCCTGATTTTGCACCACCGATTGGAGGTCCAGCTACAGTAAACTTAATTTCCATGGTTTTAGCAAGCGACTCTACTTCTCGTTTATCTAATCCCGTTCTCATTCGAGTGCCACCGCCAGCGGCCCCGCCTCGTAAAGAGTTAATCACTACCCAGCCTTTGGCTTCTGTTTCAGGATCACTCCATTCAAATACAATCTCTGGCTGTTTGTTCTCAAACTTTTCGAGTAAGTCTTTCATATTTCTTTTTTGTTAACCGAACAAAAGTAAAAAACAATTTTAATGCACGATAAAATCTGTTAAATATATTTAAGGTATATAAATTGACCCTGAACAACTGTCTTTCTTTGCTCCTGTAACAGAAGAATATATGTTTATTTTATTCTCTAATCGCAACAAGCCTAAAAATGCGAAAGCTATGGCTTCTTTAAATTCAATAATAGATTTTGAAGGCAAAACAATTTCTCCATTATACAAAGTGTTGATTTTTTCTATCAAAAACGAATTAAAAGCACCACCTCCAGTAATCAAAACTGATGATATATTGTGTTTATTTAAAGCCCCTCCAATTTGAGTTGCGCAATGTTGATAAAACGTTCCTAATTGAATCTTGACATCAGGGTTGTTTTTTAAAATTGGTAAAACTTCGTCTCTCACCCATTCCCAGCCCAATGATTTTGGCCCTTCTTTGGTGTAAAATGCTAAGTTATTTAAAGCGCTTAAGCCTTTTTCATCAACAGGTGCGCTTCTGCCAATATTTCCATTGAAGTCATAATCAAGGTCAAAAGATTGCATCAAATCATTTAGAACAATATTAACTGGACACACGTCAAAAGATTTCCATTCTTGATTCTGAAAAGATAAGTTTGCAAACCCTCCAAGATTTAAAAACCCTTCAGCCATCTGAGTAAAAAGCAAATGATCTGCAATAGGAACCAAAGGCGCTCCATTACCGCCAAGAGCAACATCTTTTGTTCTGAAATCGACAATGCTTTTTATTCCCGTTTTAATTGAAAGTTCTGGCCCATTCCCAATTTGAAGCGTAAACCCATTGCTCGGTTGATGAAAAACGGTTTGCCCGTGACTTGAAATTGCATCAATGTCATTTTTATCTATTTCCCACAATTTAATACAATTTAAAACTTGTAAAGCGTAGTAATTCCCTAATCGAACACTCAACAATGCCAACTGCTCACCTGATAAATTAACGGCGTTTGCAAGTTCTTTCTTGAATTCACTGCTATATTCAATTGTTTTACTGTTCAACAATTCAAAAGTCCATCGCCCATCTGATGACTGGCTAAATTTGACATCAGCAAGGTCTAATCCATCAAGTGAAGTACCAGACATTAAGCCTATTATTCTGAAAGTTTTCATTTCTGACGTTATTAAGGCATGTAGTTTTAAATTTTACTACTACTTTTATGCCCTCAATTATACGCAAATAAATTTTATTTGATGAGCACACATCTTTGAACATTATAGTAAACCTTTAATTTTACTTTACGAAGAGTGCTGATCATATTGAATAAAAAAATAATAATATGGATTTTCAATTATCAGAAGAACAGTTAGCAGTGAGAGATGCTGCCAGAGACTTCGCACAAAATGTGTTGAAGAAGGATGTTATCGCAAGAGATAATGAACAACGTTTTCCCAAAGAAGAAATCAAACAGCTTGCTGAACTTGGTTTTATGGGAATGATGGTAGACCCGAAGTATGGTGGAGGCGGAATGGATACAATATCATATGTGTTGGCAATGGAAGAGATTTCAAAAGTTGATGCTTCAGTTTCTGTTTGTATGAGTGTGAACAACTCACTTGTTTGTTGGGGATTGGAAACGTTTGGTACTGAAGAACAAAAAGAGAAATACCTTAAACCTCTTGCTTCTGGAGAAAAAATTGGTGCTTTTTGTCTTTCTGAGCCCGAAGCTGGTTCTGATGCAACTTCACAACGTACGACTGCTATTGATAAAGGAGATTACTATTTATTGAATGGTACAAAAAACTGGATTACTAATGGGTCAACAGCATCTATTTATTTAGTAATTGCACAAACTGATGTTGATAAAGGTCATAAAGGAATCAATGCCTTTATTGTTGAAAAAGAATGGGAAGGATTTGAAGTTGGTGCAAAAGAAGATAAATTAGGAATTCGTGGAAGTGATACGCATACTTTAATGTTCAACGATGTAAAAGTTCCTAAAGAAAACCGAATTGGTGAAGATGGATTTGGGTTTAAGTTTGCAATGAAAACACTTTCAGGTGGAAGAATCGGAATCGCAGCTCAAGCATTAGGAATTGCAGCTGGAGCCATGGATTTAGCAGTGGCATACTCTAAAGAACGTAAAGCTTTTGGTAAAGAAATTTATAAACACCAAGCGATTGCTTTTAAAATTGCTGATATGGCAGTTGCAGTTGAAACTGCACGATTACTTGTACACAAGGCTGCGTGGCAAAAAGATAATGGTCTGAATTACGATCAATCCGGCGCAATGGCAAAATTATATGCTTCAGGTGTTGCAATGGAACAAACTGTAGAAGCTGTGCAAGTCCACGGTGGTTATGGTTTTGTTAAAGAATACCACGTTGAACGATTGATGCGTGATGCGAAGATTACTCAAATTTATGAAGGAACTTCTGAGGTACAAAAGATTGTTATTTCAAGAAATGTATTGAAGGATTAAAAGGTATATATTTTTATTTTTCAGGAAGCATCGTCATTTTTTGGCGGTGCTTTTTTTTTATATTGTTTACTTATCATCACAAAACGTCCTTTTAAAATCTAACTCAAACCTTATGCAATTAGAAATATTTTTAACTCTTTTAATTTTTCAAACATACTAAATTATGAAGGTTAATAAACAGTTAAAAGTCTAATCAAAAACTATATATTTCACCAATTTAAAATCGAAATAAGTCTCCTTTTTAAAATAATCCAGATCTTCTATAAGGACTTCTCATACTGAATTAAAGCTCTTTCAAAGGTGAGAAAACTTTTTTTTATTCAGACGTTTTTTTTTGTGAAAAATATGAAGAATAAGTAATACATTTACCGAAAATAAATCTAAAAAAAAATGAAAAAAATTATTACTCTTTGCTTATTGTTAGTTGCAAACTTTTCGTTTGGACAGGATACGACTTCCTGGAGAATGGTTGGTCTTAGTTCTGGAAGTGGTGAAATTGTATTTCACAACTCAGATTCTACTAATTTAACTACAGTTTCACATGGCTTCGGTTCAGGACATGCCATTTTTATTAATCCAGTTGACGACTTGGCTTATATGTTTGTTGATGCTGGTTCGGGTGATCGTAATCTTTATCAGGTTAATCCATTCGATGGTACCAGTGTGTTAACTCATGACTTTACTCAAGACTACATTCATACAGCTGACATAGGAAACGATGGAGTTTTATATTGCTTAGTAGGGAATGGTGCAGCTAATGCTGGTGAGTTAGTCACGTTAGATTTAAACACCTTAAATGAGGTAAATACAGGCTTTTTTACGACAGCAACAGGTTCTCGTGCTATGGAATTTCACCCAGGCGATTCTTCATTATATATTTTTGAAGGAGATTCCGACATGTTATATGTAGTTGACCTTGCTACAAATGCTGAGACATCATTGACAACTACAGGAATGAATGACGAGCTACATGGTGCATTTTATGTTGAAGAAGAAGATATTTTTCACTTAAGTGCATATGGCGGAGAAATGTATGTTACAGATAACTCTTATTTAAATGGAACACAGTACAGCAATACTGATACATATATGGATCTTTCTTATATCAAAACAATAAGTGCCGCTAGTGACATCTTTGGTTATTGCCCAAACACATCAACAGATAGTCTAATGATTAGACTTTTATATGATGTTCAAAACTTCTCTTGGTACAAAGACAGCGTAGAACTTACAACAACAAATGACACAATTTATGCTTCCTCACCAGGAACTTATCGCGCACTAATGGAAATAGGTACTACAGGTAATTACATGTGGTCAAGAGCAATTATTGTCGAAGAGTATACAGTACCTAACGTTAACATCACCCAAGCAGACAATGATACGTTGATTTGTCCAAATGAAACTATAGTTCTAACAGGTGTAAACGGACAAGATCTGCAATGGTACTTGAATGGTGCAGCAATTAATGGAGCAACTTCTAACTCATACCCCGCAACATCAGCTGGGTCATACAACCTTTTAAAAACAAACACAAACGGTTGCTCAGACTCGTCTGCAGTTGCTTATGTTATTTATGAAGACTCAGATTGTAGTAGCGCAGAGTTAGATGAGAATTTAGATGCAAAAATTCAAGTTTACCCAAATCCAGTCACAAATAAACTAATCGTCTCTGCTAATAGCAAAATAAATAAAGTAACAGTTTTAGACCTTTCTGGACAAGTTATCATGAGCAACTCTGATATCCAAAACAAAAACACTGAAATTAGTTTCTCTAACGTTACAAATGGATCATACATAGTTGTAGTAGAAACTTCATCTGGAGTATCTTTTAAGAAGATATTGAAATAAAAAAATAACAGTGTCCGTAAAAAGGAACATGGATCTCTCGCAACGCTACCAATGAAATGAGAGGTCTCGATTTATATCGGACAATTGTGCATCTCTTTATATTTAAAAATGACCGCTTATTCTTTGAAATAAGCGGTCATTTTACTTGATTAGTTTACAAAGTTAACACCACTAAAAATATTTTTTTCAAACGACCAAGAACACTCGTTTATTAATTTATTGAATTAAATACCAAACATTTTCCTATTTTCAACGTCATTAATAAAAAGCATCGAAATGAAAATCTATACAAAGAAAGGAGACAAAGGTGAAACATCCTTGATTGGCGGAAAACGCGTTCCAAAAAATGATATTCGCATTGAAAGTTATGGCACTGTAGACGAACTCAACTCATGGATTGGATTATTGCGTGATCAAGAGATTGCTAAGCTCCATAAATCCGAATTAATTGAAATTCAAGACCGATTATTTACAATTGGTTCAACATTGGCTACTGCTCCAGAAGGAACAAAAATGGAATTACCTCAATTAAAAGCTGAAGACATTACTTTTTTAGAAAAAGCCATCGATGAAATGAACCAAGTACTTCCCGAAATGAAATCATTTGTTCTGCCCGGTGGAAATACTACAGTTTCTTATTGTCACATAACTCGATGCGTTTGTCGAAGAGCTGAAAGATTAACGGTTGCTTTGAACGACGACAATGAAAATTTTAAAAAAGTTATGCAATATTTAAACCGTTTGAGTGATTATTTGTTTGTTTTAGCAAGAAAGTTGACACAAGACACTTCAGCAAAAGAAATACCGTGGAAGCCAAGAAAATAAAGCACTACAGAAATGATTTTCAAGGAAAGTTAAATATGATTTGCTTTTACGGAAAATAAAATTACTTTTGCGCTTTGAAATATGAATAATATATTTAAATTATAGACTATGTATTGGACACTAGAACTTGCCTCTTATTTGGAAGACGCCCCTTGGCCGGCGGCGAAAGATGAGTTAATAGATTTTGCCATCAGAACTGGAGCTCCACTTGAGGTAGTAGAAAATCTTCAGGATATTGAAGATGAGGGGGAGATTTATGAAAACATAGAAGATATTTGGCCCGATTATCCTTCAAAAGAAGACTTCTTCTTTAATGAAGATGAATATTAATAAAAAGTAGTTTCGCCTTCCAAAATTAACTGGAAGGCTTTTTTTTTCAATATACCCAACTCAAAGCTACGCCATATTGTCAGCTACAATCAATTGGAATAGTTTGTGATTAACCTAAATTAACTAGAATACATCGTTCCATCTTGACAGAATAACGTTATTTTTGGACACAAAATTATTGACTTACCATGATAGGAGGACTTTTTAAAAAAATATTAGGCGATAAATCTGTAAAAGACAGAAAAAACTATCAGCCAATTATTGATAAGGTGAATGAAATATACGTTTCTCTTTCATCTATTTCTGATGATGAATTGCGTGCCAGAACAGCTGACTTTAAAGCAAAAATAAAAACAGACATAAGTGATTTAGAAGAGGAAATTGATACTTTAGAAAAGAAATCAAATGATCCTCAAACACCTGTTTCTGAAAAAGAGGCACTTTTTGAGAGAATTGATAAACTTACTGATGAAATTGATGGTCGCATAGAAGAAACGCTTGAAGAAATTTTACCCGATGCCTTTGCTACTGTTAAAGAGACGGCTCGTAGATGGGCAGAAAACAAAGAATTGGTTGTTACAGCTACAGATTTCGACAGAGAATTGGCTAAAAGTCACGACGGTTTGGTTATCGATGGCGATAAAGCAATCTGGAAAAATACATGGAGTGCCGCAGGAACTCAAATGGAATGGGTGATGATCCACTACGATGTTCAACTTATGGGGGGAGCAGTTCTACATAGAGGAAACATTGCAGAAATGCAAACTGGGGAAGGTAAAACACTCGTTGCAACACTTCCTGTTTATTTGAACGCGCTTGCTGGCAAAGGAGTTCATCTTGTCACCGTTAATGATTATTTGGCTCGTCGTGATAGCGAATGGATGGGACCACTTTATCAATTTCACGGACTTACAGTAGATTGTATTGATAAACACAAACCCAATTCTGAATCGCGTCGCGAAGCTTACAAAGCTGATATTGCTTTCGGAACAAACAATGAGTTTGGTTTTGATTATTTACGTGACAACATGTCTAGTGACATTGAAAGTCTTGTTCAGAAAAAACACCATTATGCAATTATTGATGAGGTCGACTCTGTATTGATTGATGATGCACGAACTCCACTTATCATTTCTGGACCTACTCCAAAAGGTGATCAACAAGAATTTATTTCTTTAAAGCCACTTGTGGAAAGAGTTGTTTCTGCTCAAAAAGCTTACGTAAATAAAGTACTTGCTGAAGCTAAAAAAGATTTGACGGTAATTAATGAACCTTTAACTGATAAAAAAGAACAAAAAAGAAGACTTGAAGAAGGTGGACAGAAGTTATTGCGTGCACATCGTGGTTTGCCTAAAAACAAAGCGTTAATTAAGTTTTTATCTGAACCAGGTGTAAAAGCACATTTGCAAAAGACTGAGAACTTCTATATGGCTGAGCAAAATAAGCAAATGCCAATTATAGATAACGAATTATTCTTTGTTATTGATGAGAAAAATAACACAATTGACTTGACAGATAAAGGAATTGATCTGCTTTCAGGCGATAATGACCCACAATTTTATATCATGCCAGATATAGGAATGGAACTCGCTAATATCGAAAAAGAAGGTCTTTCTCCTGAAGCTTTAGCTGAAAAGAAAAATGAAGTTATTCGCGACTATTCTATAAAATCAGAGCGCATTCATAGTATAAACCAATTGCTTAAAGCTTATACACTTTTTGAAAAAGAAGTAGAATATGTTACAGTGGATGGTAAGGTGAAAATTGTAGATGAATCGACGGGTCGTATTATGGAAGGTCGTCGTTATTCCGACGGACTTCATCAAGCGATTGAAGCAAAAGAAAATGTTACCGTTGAAGCAGCTACCCAAACGTATGCAAGTATTTCATTACAAAATTACTTCCGTATGTATCACAAACTGTCTGGTATGACAGGTACAGCTGAAACTGAAGCAAAAGAATTTTGGGATATTTACGAATTAGACGTAGTTGTTATACCAACAAATAAACCAATAGTCCGTAAAGATATGGAGGATATGGTGTACAAAACAGGACGTGAAAAATACACCGCTGTAATCAATGAAGTTGAAAGACTCGTTGAAGAAGATCGTCCCGTTCTTGTTGGTACTACTACTGTTGAAATTTCAGAATTATTGAGTAGAATGCTAAAAATGAAAGGCATCAAGCACAATGTCTTGAATGCAAAGCAGCACCAAAAAGAGTCGGAAATTGTTGCTGAGGCTGGTGCCAAAGGTGCAGTTACTATTGCAACAAATATGGCTGGTCGTGGTACCGATATTAAACTTCAAGAAGGCGTTAAAGATGCTGGTGGTTTGGCAATCGTTGGTACTGAAAGACACGATTCGCGTCGTGTGGATAGACAGTTAAGAGGTCGTGCTGGACGACAAGGTGATCCGGGTTCTTCTCAGTTCTTTGTTTCTCTTGAGGATGATTTAATGCGGAAATTTGGTTCAGAAAGAATTGCTAAGTTGATGGACCGCATGGGACTAAAAGAAGGTGAGGTTATTCAACACAGAATGATTTCTAGATCTATCGAACGGGCTCAGAAAAAAGTTGAGGAAAATAATTTCGGTAATCGTAAACATTTATTGGAGTACGATGATGTAATGAACGCTCAACGTAAAGCTATCTACCGCAAACGTAAAAACGCACTTTATGGTGATCGTTTGGATTTAGATATTGCAAATATGTTCTACGATACTGTTGAATTTGTTACAAGTAAATACAGTGGTAAAGATGACTTTAAAGACTACGAGTTAGAATTATTACGCGTAATTGGAGTTCAACCTCCATTTACAGCTGAAGAATTTGGAAGTTTACCACAACACGAAACGATTGAACAAGTTTACAATGCTGCATTAGACAAATACGACAAAAAGAATTCAAGATTAGCTGAACTTGTATTCAGAAATGTTGAGCAACATTATACTCAACCAGAAAATCGTTCAAGACATATTCGTGTTCCTTTAACCGATGGTAATAGAGGTATTGAAGTTTCTACAACTATTCAAGAAGGACATGACTCTGAAGGAATTTCTATTGTTCGCGCGTTTGAAAAGTCAATTGTACTTGGGTTGATCGATAATGAATGGAAAGAACACTTGCGTGAGATGGATGATTTAAAACAATCGGTTCAGCAAGCGAGACACGAGCAAAAGGATCCACTTTTGGTTTATAAACTGGAATCTTTTAATCTTTTCCGAGATATGTTGGATCGATTAAATCAAGAAACTGTAGAGTTCTTAATCAAAGGAGAGATTCCTGTACAACAAGATGCTGCTTCTGTTCAAAATAAAGCTTCGAAACAAGAAAATAGTTATGCCAGCGCACAAGTAGCTCAAGCAAATCAATCAGGAAATGTACCTCAATTTGAAGGGAGTCAGGGTTACGATGAGGCAATGGCTCAATCACAACGTCAAAGTCAGCCGAAGCAAAAACCTGTTGTGGCAGATAAAAAAATCAACAGGAATGACCCTTGTCCTTGTGGAAGCGGAAAGAAATACAAGCAGTGTCACGGTCGTTCTTAAGTAGATAAGAAATGAAAGTTGCTGTTATTGGTGCTGGTGTTGGAGGATTAGGAAGTGCTGTTAGATTTGCTAATCTTGGTCACGATGTTACAGTTTTTGAAGCTAATGATCATACAGGTGGTAAGATAAATAATCTCGAACTTGGTGAGTTTCGTTGGGATATGGGTCCATCTGTTTTTACAGGCCCTGAGTACATCAAGCAGCTTTACGATTTGTGCGGAGAAGATTTTTCAACTTTTGAATACTTCGAATTAGAACAATCCTTTAACTATTTTTTTCCAGACGGAACACAGTTTTCTTTACCTAAAAACAAAGATAAATTATTAGATGTTTTTGTAGAGAAGCTGGGAGAAGACAGAAAAACAGTTGAAAACTATCTAAAAAAATCAGAAAAAAATTATAAAACGATTGCTCCGGTTTTTATTGAAACGTCGCTTCATCGCTGGAAGCACTTGATGAATAAAAAGCTTTTTAAGGCACTGAGTAGGTTGTCGAAATATAAATTGAGTAGAACGATGAATGAAGAGAATAAGTCTCTTTTTAAAAACGAAAAGACGACTCAGATTTTCAATCGTTATGCAACATATAACGGATCAAGCCCTTTTAAAGCGCCTGCAATGTTGAATATGATTCAGCATTTAGAGATGAATGTAGGTGTATATTTACCAAAAAAGGGAATGGTTCAAATTCCAAGGTCTATTCAAAAATTAGCTGAAGGGCAAGGAGCTAAGTTTAGGTTTAACGAAAGAGTGAAGGAAATTGTAGTTGAGAATAAAAAGGTAAAAGGTGTTGTTACATCCAAAGGTGAATACGATTTCGATATTGTCTTAAGTAATATGGATGTTGCATTCACATATAAATACTTACTTCCAAACCTGAAAGTAACACCTAAAAAATCGCTTCAGCAAGAAAAATCTACCTCAGCAATCGTTTTTTACTGGGGAATAAACGGAAGCTTCCCAGAGCTCGATGTCCACAATATGTTTTTCTCTGATGATTATCGAGGAGAATTTAATCACTTGTTCGAAACAAAAACGATTTCTGAAGACCCTTCCATTTATGTACATATTACTTCTAAGAAAAAGACTGAAGACGCACCTTCTGGCAAGGAAAACTGGTTTGTGATGATCAACTCGCCAATTAACGTCGGTCAGAATTGGGAAAAGCTAGTGCAAGAAACAAAAAAAACAATGTTAAAAAAGTTAAGTAAACAACTTAACAGAAACATAGAACCTCTTATTGAAGAAGAATTTGTAATGGATCCTGTATTTATTGAAAAAACATATGCTGGAGCACAAGGTTCTATATATGGGAATGCTTCAAACAACAAATACGCTGCATTTTATAGACATCCTAACTTTAGTAAAGACATTAAAGGACTTTATTTTGCAGGTGTGACTGTTCATCCTGGTGGAGGTATCCCATTAGCATTAAACAGTGCTAAGATTGCGGTTGAGTGTTTTAAAGAAGATTATAAGAAAATGTAGTTCTTGGCACCTGCTCAGCACCTTTGTTTTTCTCAATTTATAAATTCATTTATTAATTTTAATCAAGTCACTTGAATTTCAACTATATTTGAGATTACAAATTTTGAACAGAAACTTTCGCACTATGAAAAATAAGATAATATTTGGTTTGACTACTGTTGCATTAACTGCGCTTCACTCATGTGCACCAGTCTATAAATGCGGTGAAGAAAAGCCTGCTGGGACAATATCTGGGAGTAATCGTTTAATCTCCGTAGTAGAAGAACGTGATGATTTATGTGAAACGGTGAAAGTAAAAGAGGAAGAAAACGAATACCTCATCAACAAAAATCAATCAATAAAGTTTGAAAATGATAGCCTTGTAACTCGTAATGAAGAGCTGATTGGTGAGTATCAAGAACTTGAAGGCGAGCACAAAGAACTACAGGGAAAACATGAAAAATTACAAAGTGATCACATTGATTTGGGAGAACGTTTTTCAAATATGATGACCGATAAGTTAAACCAAGGGCATTTATTTGACGAACGTATTAAAGAAAAGGAGCGTCACTTAAGAGAAAAAGAAAAAGCACTAGAGGAAAGAGAGCGTAAAATTTCAGAGTTGGAAAGAGAAATTGCAAGACAAGATTCTATTGCAAAACGATTGAACAGCTTGTTGCGTGAAGCACTACTCGGCTTTGACTCTGACGAGCTAACCATTGAAATTAAAAATGGAAAAGTATATGTTTCGATGTCGGATAAACTAATGTTTGCTTCAGGTAAAGCCGATGTTCAAGAAAAAGGTAAAGAAGCATTAGAAGTATTGTCTCGAGTACTTAAAAAGAATCCTGAATTTGAAATTCTGGTTGAAGGTCATACCGACAATGTTCCTATTAAGACTGGGAAATACAGTGATAACTGGGATTTAAGTGTCGCAAGAGCAACTTCTATGGTTCGTTTGTTAAATGAAACGCATGGTTTAGAAGCTGAGCGTTTAACAGCATCTGGACGTGGAGAGCATGATCCTAAAGCTTCTAATGACACCTCAACTGGAAGAGCAAAGAATAGACGCACAGAAATTATTCTTTCTCCAAATTTGGATGAAGTTATGAAATATATTAGTGAATAATGAATTAAACTTGCAGATCAAAAAGTCTAAAACATTTCATAAGTAACTGAATACATAGGTAGTCTAAAACTTGGTTTAATTACCATGTATGCCTAATGTTTGGTTTTTTATGTTCTTATTTCAATTCTCCCCTGATTTTTATTCCCTAATAAGGTGATAAAAGTCATTTATCATCCCTAATTTGTGCCATAACATTGCACCTAAATTAAATATTAAATGAAAATTATTCTTGTAATAATAATTGTTGTACATGCTGTTATTCACCTAATTGGGTTCTCTAAAGGTCTAAGCAATGATGAACTGTATCAATTAAAAAGCTCAGTATCTAAGCCTATGGCTATTTTGTGGCTCCTCACATTTATTCTATTAATCACTACAGCTTTTCTTGTCATTTTCAACTCCTCTTTTTGCTGGATTATTGGTGTTGCAGCAGTTATTTTAAGCCAGTTATTAATCATTCTTTATTGGCAAGAAGCTAAATTTGGTACACTTCCCAATATTCTTATCGCAGCGGTATGCATATTTTTTTACGCTTCATGGGATTTTTATAAAGAAGTGAAGCAAGAATCAAATTTGCTTAAATTAACAGCGGAACCTTTTGAAATTGAAAAACAACAAGTATTACCTAAAATCATTCAAGAATGGTTAGTCAATGCTGGAGTAAATTTAGATAATAGCCCCTCTTCTGTTGAAATAAAGCAAGTTGGAAGAATGAAGCTAAAACCAGAAAGTAGTTGGCTTCCATTTGAAGCCGAACAGACATTTACACTGTCTAAACCACAGTTTATATGGAATGCTAAAGTAGGCAGTGGTCACTTTATACAATTTTCTGGTCGCGATGCGTTTATCGAAAACAATGAAAGTATGAAAATATTATTATATGGTCTTTTTCCAGTGGTGAACTCGAGTGGAGAGGATATTGACAATGGCGTTGCTATAAGATATTTATCAGAGATCGTTTGGTTCCCATGGGCTGCTCAGTCTTCATATATTACTTGGACAACCATTAGTGAAAATCAAGCTGAGGCGACATTAAAAGATGGTGATATTGAAGTTAAAGGAGTCTTCACTTTTGATGATTTAGGAAATCCAATTGGCTTTGAAACGATGCGTTATAATGAAGAATTAAAAAAAGAAGCGATGTGGAAAATAGAAGTTTCAAAAGATTCTCAACAAACTTTCAATAACATCACTATTCCTACAAAAGCAACTGTTACTTGGGAAATCAATGAAGAATATTTCACTTGGCTTGAAGTTGAGTTAGTAGATTTCAATCTGTATGAATGAATGATTCAAGCAAGTATAAGCTTTAATCACAAGCAAAACTATATCCAGGAGTTCCGTTATTTTGTTGAGCAATATCGTTTGAATGATTGCTACAGAAATCTAAGTCAAAAGTGTATTGTCCTTCGCAAAGTTCTCTTGTAGAGTTCACACTTAAAGCTCTTTTATTAGGACTAGATGGGTCTTGAACAAATTTATTCTGAATGACTGAAGTTCTCGCAGAAAATATTCCCAAACCACCAGTTACATTCGAAAAAGAAGGTTGGTTTTGAGCTAATGATGAAGTAGGCTCGTTTACTAACATATAAGTTTGCAAGTCTTCGGATCCAGCAGTAATTATTATCTCAAATTTATAAGGAGTTCTTCTTGTGACGTCATCATCCACAGGGACTTGATTTCCGACTAATTCATAAAATGTTTCACCACTAGCAGAAAATGAAGGACTCGACGAGATTAAATCCTCAGCTTTCATTGAACCTAAATTCCACAAAACAGATTTAGTTTCTGTGCCTGAAGTAGTAGTTTCCCTATAGTCAAAACGCAATTTAGCATTAAAAATTGCTCCAGTTCCTTTGTTAAAAGATATTGTTTGCGTTCTATAACCATTAGCAGAAACATTAGCTTCTGCAAAACCTAATTGCTGGAGTTCATTCGGAAAAGTAATTTCTACATCTTTAACCAATTGTGTTTGTCCTGTAACAACATGTTTTCCATTATCGATTTCAATGTTGAGCCTGTATGTTGCTTCTTGATCTAAGTCATCTGCTTTAAAAAAATATAACTTCTGTTCGGGATGATAAAATGCTCCCGGCTCTTTGTTTTCAATAATTGTATCTTTAAGTAACCATGTTCTACCTGGATTCCCTCCAATCACTTCTTCAATTGTAGCTTCTACATTATCAAAGTATGATGAATCAGGAACAGCAGCAAATTCATTTGCATTCCCATCTCCTAAAAACGTTTTGTTCACTTTTAAAAAATGGAATTCTTCATTTGGATCTAAAAGACAATGAACAATAGGCGTTTCATTGTACTCTCCATTTACACTGAAATCTGTTTCACATGCTAAAAGAAACATTATAATAGATACAAAAGCAATTATTCTTTTCATAAGTGATATTAATATGTCGTAAATTTAAACAAATTGAAGGAGTAATAACAACCATATACTCGATAAAATCTACAAGTTACATTTAATTTGTTATTCTATTTGACTCGATTCATTCCCATTGCTTTTAACATCCATCTTGGCAATGACTTTTTTGGATCCCTTTTTTTCAGATTTATATACCAACCAATTTTTTTCATAATCGGTACTTTGTGAGTTTCTACAAATTCAATCCAAGTTCCATCTGGATCTTCAATGTAAGAAAAACGACCTCCTGCTTCTCCCATATCAAAGGTATCTCCACTATCTACAGTAAATTTAAATCCATTTTCCTGACATTCATTTTTGAGCACTTCCATTCCTTGCACATCAAAACATAAGTGAATAAATCCCCAATCTCCCCAGTATCTATTTTCAAAAATTTTACGACAATCTGTTCTATCAACTGCTTGAATTAACTCAATTTTTGTCGGCCCTAAAAGTGGTGCAAAAGGTCCTTTGCGTAGTTGAGGGTGAGAGAGCAATACCCTTCTCACTTTTTTATCGCCTTGGGGTAAACTTGAAAAGCAATCGAAAACACCCTTTTCATCGTATTCTACTTTTGAATACCCTAAAATATCTGCATAAAGCTTCATTGAGGCGTCAATATCACTAACACCAATCATTACACCAGCAACACCACCTGTTTTACCAGGAAATTTTGTGTCTTGAAAAGTTGTTTTCTCGAGAACCACATTAAAAATATTACCATTTGGATCTTTAACAAAAAAATGAGGCTCTCCGTGTGGTGTTTTATTAAGCCCACCTAAAAGCTCTGCACCATTTTCTTTCATGTAATCGTAAGAGGCTTCGACATCTTTAGATTTGATTCGGCAAATATATAGTCCGTAATCGCCAAGTTGTATATCAAATTTAGCTTTTTCAGTATCTCTACTTGTGAATTGCCAAATTTCAAAACCTCCCCCACCTTCCATGGAAAGTGCAAGTGTTGCAGTTCTAGAATGAACCTTATCACCTGTATATTGTGTCATTAAAGGAGCGTCTGCTGCTTCTTCAAAAATTCTCACATCGATACCGAAAAACTTTCTGTACCATTTCCAAATATTTTGTACATCTGGCACACCTATGCCCATTTGTTGAATACCGCAAATAATTTTTTCCATGTAAAACAGTGTTTGTGACAAAAATAGTATTCTTTTTTATATTAAAATTTTATTAATGTCGATGATAAACCTAGACCTTTCATTTCATTATTATCACACTTTTTATCTGTATTTGTTATGAATATTGTGGGTTAGTGCTATAATCTTTTCAAGATTTTTAATTAATAATTACCAAATCATAAAACTTCAAATAATTTGTAGTATATTTCTGAG
>JBBEBO010000121.1:0-21298 GCA_040882265.1 Brumimicrobium sp.
CTTAGCGCCCATTGCGGTTAAAAACTTACTGGTAAAGTATCCGATACGCAATATATATTATTATGAAAAATCCTGCTGTAGTTTGAAATTACAGCAGGATTTTTTGTTTACATTAGTCAAAATACGATAGTCACTTCTTATAATGATTATTCTTTAGATTGCTCAAACCGAAAACCTTCTTATTAATACTCTACTGTTCAAAATTTAGATCACTAGTTCATTTTCTGAGGCAAATCATTACCGACCTTTGTGGTTGAATCTTTTAACTGAAATAATTATGAAGTTTTTCCTCGGACTTATCGTTTCTCTCATGGTATTAAGCGCATGTGTACCTGCGAAAAAGTATAATGATTTACTTTCTAAAGAAAAAGAATGCAGCGAAGAATTGAAAAAGTATAAAACTTCTTCTTTGGACAATGAGGCAAAACTAAAAACAGTTGAGGCTGAAGCTGACTTAATGCGTAAGAGCATAACCACACTAAAAAAAGATACTTCTGAGATGGGTCAAGCATACCGGTCATTGAGAGCCCAGTATAAAAAAGCTATTGACATAAGCACTTCTGTTGAAAAACAGTTGGAAGAGATTAAAAGTGAAGATGCAAAACAATTGGCAAGAATGCGAGCAGATCTCGAATCTAAAATTATTGAAACGCAAAGAAAAGAAGATGCTTTAATTGAATTAGAAAAAGAGTTAAAGACAAAACAACGCCTACTCATAGAAAGAGAGGAACGTGTTAAAGAACTTGAGGAACTCATTGCTAGAAAAGACCAAGCTGTAAAAGAATTAAAAGAGAGAGTAGCGCAAGCTTTAAGAGGGTTTACTGATAAAGGACTGTCTGTTGAAGAAAAAGATGGTAAAATTTACGTGAGCTTGGAAGCTAAATTATTATTTGCATCTGGAAGCACTTTGGTTGAGCCTGAAGGTAAAAAAGCGGTTATTCAATTGGCTAAAGCTATTGAAGATGAGCAGGATTTAGAAATTATCGTTGAAGGGCATACAGATACTGATAAACTTAGTAGTAGGTCACACCCAAAAGACAACTGGGAATTATCAGTTCTTAGGGCAACTTCTGTTGTTGATATAATGACAAGTAACACAGGTATTAATCCAGCTATATTATCTGCTTCAGGACGCTCTGAATTTCATCCTGTAGATGAATTTGATAAGGCCAAAAACAGAAGAATTGAAGTGATTATTTCTCCAAACTTAGACGAGTTGTTTGAAATGATTTCAAATTAAAAATTTCATTTTATTAGCTCCATTCTTTTTCTGATATATGAACGGTTCCTTTGAATAAAGAAACGATTTTATCGTCTTGATTTTTTACTGTAACTTGATAAATTCCGATTCTTTTACTTCTATTTAACTCCTGACATTCTGCAATTAAAACATCTCCAATATTTGCTGGTCGCGTGTGAGAAATAGAAGTTTCGATACTAACACATTGCCTACCATAACTGTTTGAAGCAAAAGCGAGAGCAGAGTCAGATAAGCTATAGGAAATTCCGCCATGAGCAATTGAAAATCCATTTACCATCGGCTTTGTTACTTTTAATTTCAGTTTTGAATAACCGGGTTTAATTTTAAGCACATCAATATTAAGCCAACGAGAGAATTCGTCTCCCTTCATCATTTTTTGAACGATTTCTGTTGGCGCCATAAGTTATTTTTTAATTGCTCGGTTCATAAGGGCAATCATTGCAACCCCTACGATAAAAAGATAAGTACCAGTTTCGTCATCTAATTTTTCACCATCTTCATCCTCCATACTTATCTCACTCAAAAGAAAAGAAAGCATATTGGGTTGATTGCAAAGTGTTGAAATCAAATCATTATCTTCAGTTTCCATATACTCATCAAGGGTTTGAATATACTCTTCCTGAAACCCTTCAATGTCTTCATCATTGACTTTTTTCCATTTTACACCTTGAATAACTGCAGCTTCGGAAAAGATGTTGAAATAATAGATTAACAAGTCGAGTAGGGTATCGTTTTTATATTCTATTGCTGATGATAAAATATAGCCAACGAAATCTTCTTGTGCAAGAACATGCGATTCAGATAATTTTTCTAAACTGTCTTCATCTAATCCATCAATTTTCGTGACTGCTTCTTCAATACTTTTTACTGTAATTTGTGACATAAATAGTTTTATTTATAAACGGCTTTTAAACTAAGGTCCATTGAGGACACTGAGTGAGTTAATGCGCCTGACGAAATAAAATTAACACCTGTTTCGGCATATTGGCGGATATTTTCAATAGTAATGCCTCCAGAAGCTTCGGTTTCTATCTTAGAAGGTATTTTGTCGAGCACTTTTACAATTTGTTCTGGAGTAAAGTTATCAAGCATGATACGATCAATATTTCCATTTTCGAGTACTTCATCGAGTTCTTTTTCATCTCTTACCTCAATTTCAATGTTTATTTTGAGGTTTTTAGATTGAATATAGTTGTTTGCACTTTGAATGGCTTTTGTAATTCCTCCAGCGTAGTCGATATGATTGTCTTTTATCATTATCATATCATAGAGTCCGAAGCGGTGATTGTAGCCACCGCCAATTGTGACAGCCCATTTTTCCAGCGCACGAATTCCAGGTGTTGTTTTACGCGTATCGAGTAAATATGTATCTGTTCCTTCTAACAATTTTACAATTTTATTGGTTTGAGTTGCAATAGCACTCATTCGTTGCATAAAGTTGAGCACTAACCGCTCTGTAGCTAATATAGACCTCGAACTTCCTTGAACTTCAAATACAATATCGCCTTCTTTAACTGGTGTTCCATCTAGCATGTGAACTTCAATTTCTAACTTGGGATCGTAATGATTGAAAATGCGTTCGGCTAGTGCTACACCTGCAATTATTCCAGAGTCTTTCACAAGTAGTTTGGCTTTTCCTTTGGCATCTTCTGGTACACATGATAATGATGTGTGGTCTCCTTCACCTATATCTTCTTTTAATGCGAGCTTAATTATTGAATCAATCATGTGTCAAAAATAGTTAGAATTAAATTTTAATCGTTGTAAAAAAGTATAAGCATGTAGTCGTTTTCACTAAATTAGTTCATTTATTCTTCTTCCCAATTAGCTTCTGTTAAGACGCGAAACTCAGGGTTACCTCCACCACCAACTATTCTAAATTGGACATTTATAGGTTTGAATTTATATTCATCCATGTTAGTTATTAGATCTTCAATAAAAGGAGTCATTTCTTCAACTTTTACTGTTGTAACGAATCGTTTATCTTTTTTTGGTTCTCCTAATAAAAGAAACAGTTCATTTTGGCCGCGAATCACACTTATAAAATGAGTTTTAAACTTACCCTCACCTTTTAATATTGCCTCTACTCTTTTTAGTTGATCATTATGTTCTTTAGGACGAATCACTTCCCATTCTTCTTCATCGATATTGTCTATGTAATCAGATGATCTTGTCCTTGATAATTTTGGTTTATCATTTTCGTAAAAAGTTTCGGTTTCAACATAAGAAAAAGAGTTTGAATCGATCCATTTATCCGCCTTTTTTGCAACAGCAATTAAATCATTGTTTTCAAAATAATAGTGTCGTTCCCCTTGTTCTTTAAAGTTTCCTTCAGAAAAAGACTCTAAAATTTTTGAAGGGTATCCCGCATCATTTATGTAAGCTTTTACTTCAACGAATTCAGAGTTGTCATCCATTGTTTTCTCCCAAACTAAAGAACGCACCTCTTGAAAAGAATCTGTTGCATTCTCAATTTCATACATTTTAGTTTCAGCAATGATTTCTTCTTGTTCTTTTGTAGGAGTTTCGTCTTCAGCGATAGACTCTGAATCACTTTTCGTTTTCTGGCTGCAAGAAGTTATAAAGCCAATAATAATTAATGTTGCAAAAAGAAGTGGGTATCTCATATATCAATAATTTATTTTTCAATATTAACAAAAATGTCCGTGACTAGAAAGCCACGGACATGTTATATTTTAATTAATTGACGCCTACTTAAAGATAATCGTCATTTCAACTCTTCTGTTTGCTTGACGTCCTTCAGGAGTATCGTTTGTCTCGATTGGTTGTGTTTGACCAAAGTACAGTACAAACAATCTTTCTTTTTCGATACCTCTATCCATCATGAATTGCTTCACAGCCTCAGCACGTTTTTTAGAAAGTACTAAGTTAGACTGAGCATTACCAACGTTATCTGTGTGACCAGCAATTTGAAGATCCCACTCTGGTTTTCTCTGAAGTACTTCAGCTAATTCGTTTAGAGATACAACAGACTCGTCTTTAATCTTAGCACGAGCACTTTCAAACTCTAAGTTGTCAAATGCAGTTTTTAAGATTTCTTGAACTTCTTCGTCAATTTCAGGACAACCGTTATTTTCAATAGTACCAGGAGTCTGAGGACATTCATCATCTTTGTCTGGAATACCATCTTCATCCGTATCAGTTAAAGGACAACCGTTGTTTGATTTTGGTCCTGCTAAATTCGGACAGTCATCATCTTTGTCAAGAATACCATCTTCATCTGTATCAGGCCAAGGACAACCGTTGTTTTCTTTTGGACCAGGAGTTTCAGGACATTCATCTAGATAATCAAGAATACCGTCATTATCCGTATCAGGACATCCATCTAATTCTTTAGGTCCAGGAACATCAGGACAAGCATCTTCGAAATCAGGAATACTATCACCGTCTGAATCAGGACAACCATTGAATTCTGGCAAACCTGCTTCTTCAGGGCAGTCGTCTTCTTTATCCATTAACCCATCTTCATCTGTATCAGGACAACCATTAAATTCTTTTAAACCTGGAGTGTCAGGACAGTCGTCATTTTTATCCATAATTCCATCTTCGTCTCTGTCAGGACAACCGTTAAATTTCTCTAAACCAGCTTCCATTGGACAATCGTCTTCTGAGTCAGGAATTCCGTCTTCATCCGTATCAGGACAACCTCTAAATGACCAAACACCTGGAACATCGATACATTCATCTAATTCATCAGAAACTTTATCGTTATCGATATCGCTTGGGTGTCCGTATAGAACTGGAACACGAAGACCAGCATAAATTCCACCACCTCTTACTTTTCCACCAGGGAATAGTGTTTTTAAATCGGGAACACCTATAGTAATTGGACCAAGTCTTGCGCCTAATCCAGCTCTGAATCCACCGTAGGTATGGTATGAAACTGGAATACCTAGACCAAACCATTTAAAATCGTAAGATGGTGTAATTGAATATTGACTAGCTGCACGAACATTACTTGCATTTGTTGGATTGTTAACATTTATGTAGGCAATACCATTTATATAGAAGTCTTTCCAAATATTGAAATCAACCTGAAAGCTTAATGCGGTAGGTGTATTCATATAGTAAGTTTCATCTGTATCTTCATTTTCAGTCCAGTCAGGATCGTTTTCAATTAAACTATCAACAACTGTAGAGAATCCTCCAATTGAACTCACATCATCAAAAATAGTTAAATCTAAATTTTCAGTATCTACGCTAAAGTCTCTACTTTGTCCAGTTTTTGTAAAACGCATTCCACCCAAATCGATTAGTGAAGCACCTAAACGCAACTTATATTTTTGTTTGTCTCTTCTCCAAATGTTTGTTTCGCCATCCATGTCATATTTGTACTCCTTCCAGTTTGGACGCCATTCATATACAAAACCAAGGTCTAATCCCAGCCCTAATTTAGAAGTCATTTGGTAAAACTCATTGAAAGAAAAATCAGCACCACCATTATTATTGTTGTTGTCAAAATATTTGTCAATGTTATCTGAATACCCGAAATTGAAGTTACCACGAAGTGTTGTTGCAGTATCTTTATTTAATAATTCGAAGTCGAGATCCCCAGCGTGCATATATGTTGATGCTAGACCTTGATTGAATTTTAATCGTCCACCAGCTTTAAAGAAGTGTTCTCCTTCGTCTGAAATTACTTGTGCATAATTAATACCATATTCTGCCCAGGCCATTGAGTTTTGAGAAAGTAAAGAACCATCTATTTGTTCATTCCATAACGGATTAAAATCTAAGCCTTCTTCAGCTAAACGAGCAACTTTTGGGTGGATTTCGTCAACGTTATTAATCATTCGTATTTTTGTGGAGAACCCAATTGCAATTTTTGGATTTATGTGAAACATAAAGTTCACTAAATCCAACTGAACATTAGTATAGACTCCTCTAGGCTTTGCGTTTGGATCATCATAATCAGTCACATCTCCAAAGCTATTTTCATATAAATCTGGATCATCCATCCAAGCCGTATCTTTTCTTAATGAGTATAACCAATTTCTTTTTGGAAGCACATCTGCATCAAAATACTTAGCGTTTTGCCATGCATCAACACTTACGCTAAACAAATTAACATCAACAATAAATCTAGAGTCAACAATAGACGCAGGTTGTAGATCTGCACCCATAATTCCAGAATAATTACTGTGAATAACTCCTAGGTAATTTTGACCATAAGAAGTAGTTGTGATTAACGTAGTGATTAAAAATAGTGTTCCATACAGAAACATGTTTAATCTTTTCATAAGTTGTAGTTTAAATTTGTTATTTAATGTTTACTTCACTTTTGACGACCAAAAATAATGATTCGTTTGTAAAAATAAGGCATTTCATCAAAAATATATCTTATAACAGACAATTGATTTTGAAATGAGTGTGTAAATATACATTGTTTTACTGTCTCTGTGAAAGTATGAAATTGCTTTTTCTCTACCTTCTTTTGGAAATCCTTCGATATTTTCTTGTACATCATTGAATAGGTTAATTTTATTTTGAAGATAGTCCATTATTACAGTGTAATGAGTGTCGTTATATTTAAAGAAATCTACACTTCCGACTTCATTAAATGATAAGTTTTGACTATGTCTTAAGTTATGGTTATGGTCGTATATTTGGATATTATTGTTGTCTTTTAGGTAAATATATTCTTTATCGACTTTTAAAAGTTTTCCTTTGCCAATAAAAGTTGAGTTTTCATTCATGTAGGATTGTGAGTATATTTTCCCTTCATTTTCGAAATAAAACTTTACAGTGCCGCCAATTTTTATAGCGTAGTCATAATTCTTTTTTTCTAATGATTCAGGAGAAGCGGGTGTTTCTAAATAAGCTAAAAATTGTTTTTTCTCTTGATTTGAAACCCAAACTCGCAAGGCTCCGCCAACGTTAAGTGCATAAGGAATTGTGTTTATAGGACTTTTTCCAACTTTAATAATTGTTAGCTCCTGTCCAGCACTATTAAGCATTGTGATCTCACCTTTTTCACTACCAAAAACAAATCGTTTAGTTCCATTCCAAATAAATTCACTTAAGTCAGAGGTGATTTTAGAGTCTGACTTATAAGGAAATCCTCCAACACTGTTGCCATTTAAATCGATGAGGTATACACTGTTTTCTGTTCGAAATAACACTTGATGTTTTTTATTTTCAAAGACATCTATTACTATTGGCTTTCCCTCGATTGGTTTGTTTGTCCTCCCTTTCCAGATTGTTTTTCCGTTTGGGCTAATAAGCTTATAGTTAGCATTTTTATCATACACAAAAACCGAGGTTCCATTTCTAAGGTGATCTGGAATTGGAATTAACCCTTTTGGTGAAGCCTCTAAACCAATTGACCAGTTTGTTTTTTCAGCTTCTACTATTCTTTCGCCTGGAGGTTTTGTACTTACTTCAAAGAGCAATTTCTTTTTCCAAGTTAAGCTGTTTTTTTCATTAATATCTATTGCTCGGTGATTAACTTGAGCTGGTAATCCTCCAAAAAACTGTTCTTTTCGTGTCGGGTTTAGTGTTAGCGTTTTTCCCAATTGATAATCTACTAAAATTTGACGCGCAATAGATTCTTTTTCAGTAAAAACTACTTTGTCCTCTAACTCTACGAGGTAAACTCTTCCTTTAGGTTTTTTTGGAAAGTCTTTTGTAAATTGAAAACCAGTAAACGATCTCAAATCATCCATTATTTTTACTGAATCTTCACTTTCTGATTTTTCAAGTAATATTAAACCTGGTTCTTGTTGTGAGCGATAATCACTGATTAGAATTGTCTCATCTTCATAGGTAACCATTACAAAACCAAGATCAACCCAAGAGCTCATTAAATTATTAGCAAAAATGGAATCATTGTTTTCAGCAAAAAATCGTTCGTTAAAGTTGTATGTTGAGATATTGGAGGGTAAAACTGGTGCAAATGTTGAAATATCGTTCACTGCATTGCCATAAGTTTTTATTGGTTGGCTACTTCGGTATTCAAAAAAACCTTTGTCTAAGGCATATACATCAGTTCTCTTCCAATTGCCATTCTTTTGATTTAGCCAAAAATTAGCAGATGCTTTTTTATCTCCTTCAATAAAAAAATCGGTCGCAGAAGTATCGCTTTCGCACGAAGAAAAGTTGGTTGATATTAAAAGTATGTTTTCTTCTTTCGTAAGTGATGTTTTATCATCTTTGAAATGATTGCTAATTGTTTCAACTTCACTTTCTTTCCAAACACTTTCTTTTTCTAAAATTATAATAGGTCGTGATCCACTTAAATATATTTTTAATTGTGAGTAAGGCTTTGTGTCTAAAGTTTTAACAGCATTAACATATGGGTTTTTGTCGACTAATTCAAAATAATCAACTTCCTTAATTTCATTTACACGATTTACAACTAAGATTGACTCATCTTGTTCGCAAAAGACACGTTTAGGTGCAATTGTATTTCCTTTGTATAAAAACAGGTCATAACCCGAATACAACGTCCATAATACGGCAGCCAGAACTAATCCAAAAAGTAAAAACCGTTTCATGTGTTTGTTTTTGACAAAACTAATGCATTATAGTAATGATTTTGTTTATAGTAGGATTTTTTCTCAAACAATAGAGTGTTTAAATAATGCGGGTTAATCTAATTCTGTGTTAAAGTCTAATTCTGGAGGAGGTAGTAGCGTAAAGCTTTTTCTATGGAAACTAGATACTCCATATTTTTTTATAGCTTCTCTGTGTGATTTTGTAGGGTATCCTTTATTTCCTTTCCATCCATAATTTGGATGTTTTTCATGTATTTTAGCCATAAATTTATCCCGTGCTTCTTTCGCTAAAACAGAGGCAGAAGCTATTGAAGCAAACCTTCCGTCGCCTTTAATCATGCAATGATGTTTGATGGATTTATAATTGTGAAAGCGATTTCCATCAATTAATAAACTAGTAGGTTTAACTGATAATTTATCTAGCGCTAGATGCATCGCTTTAAAGCTTGCGTTGAGAATATTTATTTCGTCTATAACAAGCTGGTCAACAAATGCAACGCCATAACTTAATGCCTTTTCTTTAATCACAGGAACAAGCTCTGCTCTTTTTTTAGCAGATATTTTTTTTGAATCGTTGAGTAAAGGATGGTGAAAATCAACAGGTAGAATAACAGCTGCAGCAACTACAGGTCCAGCCAAGCATCCGCGACCTGCTTCATCACAACCCGCTTCAACTTCATTCTTGTCAAAAAAAGATTCCATTTGCTTTATTTTCTGATTTTTATACAAAAATGATAAATTATTGGCATAAAGTTTGACTTATTATACTCAATAATAAAAAAGAATTGATTTATTTTGGTGATGCAACTTATTTTCACCATCTTTAGTCTATTAAAAAACGAAAATTATGAAAAAGTTAATTATATTGTTTGCTGTTACATTTCTCTCTTTTGGACTATTTGCTCAAAAAGCACATATTGAAGGAAGTGCTGAAAATTTTAAGAAAAACGTTGAAAGCGGAGATATTAAAGTTGAAATGCCAGAGAAAAGTGATGCTGATGAAATTAATAGATCTTCAAAATACTATGTAGATTATTTCACTGTTGACTATAATGAAGAAACTAGAATAGCCGATATAAAAATGGTAGATAACACTTCAGAATCAAGAAGAGTAATTAATCGTTTTTTTCTTTCAAATAACGTTAGAATTGTTGAGCTAGATGGTGAAGAATATTCTATAAATGAATTCTACTCTTCCTTTTTAGAGTAATCCATTTCAAAATAAATTATTGTCAAAATTCGTCTTTCTTTGATTGACGAATTTTTTTTGTTAAAGATGTTTTTATCACATTGAACCAATAAAATCAATGTTAATAATTTGTAATAGGTTAGATGCTCAGCTAAATATCTTACTTTTGTAAAAAAAAGTCATGAATAAAAAATTTTATTTAGTAGGAATGTTTGCAGCTTCAATGCTTTTAGTAAGCTGTGGTGAAACATCAGAAAAAGAAGAAGACACAAAGTCTGAGCCAACGGAGCAGAATGATGAGTCAGAAAATGAAGAGGGTGAAGACCAAGAAGAAACAAAAACTGAGTTTGGTTCAAAAAAAGTTGATGTTTCGAAAGCTATTTCAACTGAAGAAATGTTAGCTAATTTTGAAGGTAAAACAGAAATGGAAGCTACTTTTAAAGGAGAAATCAACGAAGTATGTTCCAAAATGGGCTGTTGGATTAATATTAATAAGGGTGATGGCGAAACATTTATGGTTCGTTTTAAAGATCATTTTACAATCCCCACTGAGACTGAAGTTGGAACGGTTGCATATTTAACTGGAACAGCAATTCAAGATACAATTCCAGTGGATGAGCAACGTCACTACTTAGAGGATGCTAATGCACCACAAGAAGAGATTGATGCGATTACAGAAGATAAATTTGAAATGACTTTTATTGCAGATGGTATTAAACTTGAAGAGTAAAAGTTAAATAAACCTTATAAAAAAAGGGGAGCTTTAATTAGCATCCCTTTTTTTATTGTTATATGTTTTTAGTAAAGACACCTTGAGCAGTGCTAAAGGGTTCTTTTACTTTTATCAGGTTCTACTGACTAAAAATCATACTTGTTACTTTCAATTGCACGCTTAGCAATTTTCTGTCTTGCAACTTTAGGGTTGAAAGCATCAACTTTAGTAAATCGCTTAAGTCCCATCAACATCATTTTAGCTTCATCTCCTTCAGCAAAAGAGTTGATAGCATCTTTACCTGCTTTGTTAATACGGTCTGCTGAGTCGTAGAAATAAGTTTTTACAATTGCAATTTCGTGTTCACAAGCTTCTTCTCCTTTTTGAGAGATCAGTTTTTCAACTCTTAGTAACACTGATTCTGCTTGATATGTCATAATAGATAAATCTGCAATATTTGTGAGTACTTCTTGCTCTTTCGCTAAAGTTTCCATCAAATTTTGAACTGCAGATCCTGCAACCATCAATATTGTCTTTTTAAATCCTTTTAATGCCTCGTGTTCATTCGCAAAAGTTCCTTCTGGAGCATCGCCCATTTCTGGAATACTCATCAGTTCGTTTGCAACAGCTTGAGCTGGCCCCATAAGGTCTAACTCACCTTTCATTGCTCTTTTAAGCACCATATCGACAGTCAACATACGGTTAATTTCATTCGTGCCTTCAAAAATCCTATTGATACGTGAATCACGGTATGCTCTTTCAACCGGAGATTCAGCGGAATATCCCATTCCACCGTAAACTTGAACAGCTTCATCAACAACATAATCCAAACACTCTGAACCAGCAACTTTTAATATAGCACATTCTGGCGCAAACTCTTCGATACCTTTTAATGTAGCTTTTGGTTTTGACATGCCTTCATCCATGTATGATTGAATTGCATCATCAATGTTCTGTCCAGCTCTGTATGTTGCAGACTCTAACACATAAGTGCGAATGATTTGTTCAGCAATTTTGTAACGAATTGCACCATACTTTGAGATCTCACGACCGAATTGCTCGCGCTCGTTAGAATATTTAATCGTATGACTAATTGCATCTTTTGCTCCACCCAATACTCCAGCGGCTAATTTAATTCGACCGAGGTTTAGAATGTTTAGCGCGATTTTAAAACCGTTTCCTTGTTCAGAAAGTAAGTTTTCAGCTGGAACTTTTACGTTGTTAAAAAACACTTGCCTAGTTGAAGACCCTTTAATCCCCATTTTTTGTTCTTCAGGGTTTAAAGAAATTCCTTCAGTATCTGCTTCAACTAAAAAAGCGCTTAAATTTTTATCATCTCCTATCTTAGCAAAAACAGTAAAAAAGTTAGCAAAACCGCCATTCGTAATCCACATCTTTTGTCCGTTCAGAGTGTAGAATTTACCGTCGTCTGATAATTCGGCTTTTGTTTTACCTGAATTTGCATCAGATCCACTTGATGGCTCAGTTAAGCAATAAGCAGCTTTCCATTCACCTGAAGCTAGTTTTGGTATGTATTTTTTCTTCTGCTCTTCATTGCCGTAATAAAGAAGAGGAAGCGTTCCAATACCTGTGTGTGCTCCGTAAGCTACAGAAAAAGAATATCCTTTACCAAGTCGCTCGGTAGCTAGAAGGGATGTTTTAAAATCAACTCCCATTCCACCTAAATCCTCAGGGACTGACATTCCAAGCATTCCTAATTCTCCTGCCTTATCTAATATTGAAGGCATAAGTCCCTCTTCCATTTTGTCTATGCGATCAAGATGGGGTATCACTTCCTGACTGATGAAATCATCACACATAGAACCAATCATTTTTTGCTCTTCATTCCATTCTTCGGGAATGAATATATCTTCCGGTTTAGTATCACGAATTATGAACTCACCGCCTTTAATCGCTTTTGCTTTAGTTTCTGACATTTTATATATATTTTTAATTTATACTTACTTCTTTGAGTCGTAAATATAAATCTTTTCTTTTTCCTATGCAAGCATATTAAATAAGAAAATCAAAACGTTGATTAGAAAGTAAATGATTTTTAGAAGTTGCAAAAAATCAAAAATACATTTTAGGTCTTAGAAATAGGAAAATCTTATCTTTGAAAAAAAGAATATACGTGAAGGTTTTTCAAGGATTTGATGAGTTGACAAAAATACCACACCCCGTTTTGACAATCGGCACATTTGATGGAGTGCATTTAGGTCACCAAAAGATTATTAATCAGTTAAATGAAGAAGCTAATAAAGTGGGTGGCGAGTCTGTGCTTTTTACTTTTTATCCACATCCTAGAATGGTTTTATTTCCTGAATCTCACGGGTTGAGATTAATTCAAGCGCAAGTTGAGAAACTGGAGAAACTGAAACGCATCGGTTTACAAAATGTGATTGTACATCCATTTACAAAGGAATTTTCAAGGTTAACGGCTACTGAATTTGTACGCGATATTTTGGTCAATAAAATCAATATAAAAACGATAGTTATTGGTTACGATCATCAGTTTGGGAAGAACAGGGAAGGGACATTAGAACTATTAAAAGAATTAGGAATTGTTTACGATTTTAATGTTATAGAAATCGGTGCAGAGGATATTAACGATGTGAACGTAAGCTCCACAAAGATTAGGAAAGCTATCTCTTCCGGAGATATCGAAACAGCAAATGAGTTTTTGGGTGAAAGCTTTGAAATTGGTGGTAAAGTTGTTCACGGAAAAGCGTTAGGACGTTCAATTGGTTACCCAACAGCTAATCTAGAAATTGAAAATGATATAAAACTGATTCCAAAAAACGGCGTATATGCAGTAAGAGTAGAGTTAGAAAATAAATCTGAGTTTTTTGGGTTATTAAATATTGGAACTAATCCAACAGTAGACAATTCTAACAAGATTACAATAGAAGTCTATATATTAGATTTTAATAAGGATATTTATGGTGAGCAAGTTACACTAAAACTGCTGAAAAGAATCAGAGACGAAGTTAAATATGATGATCTTAAGGCTTTAAAATCACAAATAAGTAAAGATGAGAAAATGGTTCGCAATTGGATTGATGATTTGGGCTGGTAATTTTTCAAGTGCACAAAAACCAACTGATTCATTAAGCTATTATAGTTTTGAAGAGGCTTTAAAAGCTGACCCAGATACTATTTTTGCTATTGATTTCACAAAAGACAAGCGTACTGAACTTCCAGAAGAGCTTAAACGATTTAAAAAATTAAAAGGACTGAAATTAACAAAAAATAAACTCACCGATTTACCTGATTACTTTACAGAATTTAAAGCATTAAAATTTATTTATGCTGATAAAAACAAGTTTTCATATTTCCCACATCAGCTATTTCATTTAAAAAAACTTGTCTATATCGACTTAAGCAGAAACGATATGTCTTCAATACCCCAAGGGATAAAGTCACTAAAAAACCTTGTATACTTGGATGTCTGGGACAATCCTTTTACCGATATTGCTCCTGAAATGCAAGAACTAAGTCAATTGCAATGGATAGATTTAAGAGGGACTACATTTTCGCCCACTTTTGTAGAAAAATGGACGAAAGCAATGCCAAATACAACAATTAAATTTGATAAGCCTTGTAAATGTTTAGAATAGATTCTATTTAGGCGAACAAATGCATCAATGAGACCTTTCTGTTGAGGTCATTCGAATGATCCTTATTAGGTTTGGATTAGGTATAAAAAAGAAGGTGTTAATCTAATAGACGAACACCTTCTTTTTTTTATTTATGGTTGTTTATGAAGAAAACCCTTTACTATTGAGTAGTAGAAAAAAGCTATTCTTTAACGTAAGAAACACCAAGTATTTTATCAACTGTATTGTAAGAAATAGCATGATAATTTGGCCTTGCTTCTTCGTAAACTTCTTTTGCCCAAGCTCCGTCATTTACTGATCCGCTTAAAGCCGTATAAATTGGTTCTAAGAATTTTCTGCGTCCCACTTTTATTAAGAAAGCTTTAATATCTGGACGCAAATCTTTATAGTCGTTCTTTATTCCTAAAATGAACCATTCCGACATAATTTCAGAATTTCCACTATTTCTAAAATTGAGTTGTTCATCAATTTCTATCATTTTAGATTTATCGAGTTTACCTTCAAACGTTCTAATAAAAGCTAACCATTCTTGAGTGGTTTTATCTTCACGCTCTATATCTTTGGGTAAATCATCACCTTCTTTTACTTTTTCAGCTAAATCTTGAATTTTTTCAAAGCGTTCAGATTCAATTTTCACTACATTATCTGGAATACCGTCTCCGTAAATCCATTCCTCGACATTAAATTCAATATCTTCTTTTTCAAGTAGATTTTTCGTCAAGTATTCAACGAATTGCTCAGAGTCAAGGGTTTCAAATTGATGGGAATTAAAATACTCCTTTAGAAAGGCATCAAATTTTTCTCTACCCACTTCTTTTTCTAATGTTTTAAGGAAAAAAGCACCTTTTACATAAGCAACATCTGTCATTCCATCATCTGGATTTCGTTCATCGAGGTTCAATTTTAAATGTGTATCTTCACTATGCCCTTCTAGCATCATTTTTTCAACACTTTTTTCTAATTCTTGAAATTCGATCAGTGCAAGCATATTGGCAACTTCTTTACCGTAAATCTCTTCCATGATTCTGTTCTCAAAGTAAACTGTAAAGCCTTCATTTAGCCAAAAGTCATCCCATGTAGAATTTGTAACTAAGTTTCCAGACCAAGAGTGTGCTAATTCATGTGCAATAACAGAAACTAAACTTCTATCACCTGCTATTAACGTTGGTGTAGCAAAAGTTAAACGTGGATTTTCCATCCCTCCAAAAGGAAAAGAATAAGGTAGAACAATCACATCATACATATCCCAGAGATAATCACCGTAAAGATCTTGGGCAGCTGTCATCATCTTCGGAATATCTCTAAATTCAGAAGCAGCGTCATCAATCATATAAGGTTCAGCATATACGCCACTTTTTTCACCAAGTTGAGCATATTCCAACTCTCCAACAGCTAAAGCAATCAAATAAGAAGGGATAGGTTGTTTCATTGAAAATGAATACTCACCACTTTCATTTATTTCTGTTGGGTTGTTAGCACTCATTAATGCCAATAGTTCACTTGGAACTTTTACATCAGCTGAATATGTAATTCTGTTTTCGGGAGTATCTTGCGTTGGAATCCAAGTACGCGTTAAGATGGCTTGACCTTGTGTATAGAGGAACGGGTGCTTTTTACTTCCTGTTAAAGATTTATCTAACCAGTCTAATGCTTGAGACTCTTTAGTGGTTTCATAGTAAATATTGATTTGTTCAGTCGCTTCACCAATGGAAACAGTTAATGGAGCTCCAAGCAATTCATCTTCATCCCCAATTTCAAATTCAGCTTCTTTTTCGTCATCTTTACCAGTGGTTATTTTCTTAATATCTAAGCCTTGAACATCAAATATAGCTTTGGTTGTACCTGTATTATTCATTTGATGTCTTGCTACTCCAATAATTCGTTTCTGATCAAAGTCCACATCGAACTCTAAATGCAAGTGAGTGGTGTTTATTTCATCAATATTTGAATAACTGTGATTATTTACAACTGAAGATTTTTTTGTTGAATCAGTTTCGTTTGATTTGGTTGTTTCTATATCAACACGTTTTCCATCGTTACATGCAAATAAAAAAACACTTAATGAAGCAATAAAAAATTTCTGTATCATCTTATCTATTGGTTTGAGGATTGTAAAAGTATAATTTTATTTTTGAAAACTAAGCCGAAAATTGCTTAACTATCAATAACAATCGTTAAGACCACATTTTCAATCGATTATTTTTTTTTGGGGTAAACTAAGTTCTTCTTTTTGCAGGCACTTCAGAATTTTTATTTATTTTCACGACCCAATCAAACGATTCAACATGAATATAGATGAAACTGCTAGTGCCAAGAAAGAACTGATGGGACACCCTACAGGACTTTTTGTTTTGTTTTTTACTGAAATGTGGGAGCGCTTTTCCTATTACGGAATGCGTGCAATTTTAACACTTTACATGGTATCCGAAAGTACAGGCGACAATCCCGGTCTAGGTTGGGATAATTCAGAAGCTTTAGCCTTATACGGTTGGTATACTATGCTTGTTTATGTTGCATCTATCCCAGGAGGAATTATAGCCGATAAAATACTCGGGCAAAAAAAATCAGTGCTTTACGGTGGTTGGTTATTAGTTGCTGGTCATGGTGTTTTATCAATCGAACAAGATTGGGCATTTTATTCAGGATTATTACTCATTATACTTGGTGTTGGTCTTTTAAAGCCAAACGTTTCAACGATGGTAGGGGGACTTTATGCACCAGGAGATGACAGAAGAGATAAAGGTTTTTCAATTTTCTATATAGGTATTAATGTAGGTGCCGCATTATCTGCTTTAACTGTTGGTTTCTTAGCAGCATCTTACGGATGGCATGCAGGATTCGGTCTAGCTGCGATTGGAATGGTGCTCGGACAGTTGGTGTATATATATGGTCAAAAATATTTGCGTGATGTTGGTAATAAACCTTTAAAAAGTCATGATGATCCTAATTCAATTTCTCTTGGAGAGATTTTGAAAAAAATGATAAGAACAAAGATGAGTTTGGGAGCACTCATTATTTTTAGTGTGATTTCATTTGTTATTCCGTTATCTTTAATGAATGATGAAGTAATTCCATACATTATATTTTTCCTTTTCCTTTCATTTGTTGTGAGTTTTATGATGACAGTTTTTCAAGATTTAAAAGGGAAAGTTGAAAAAGATCGATTTGTTGTTTTACTCTTATCTTTTCTAATTGTTATTGTCTTCTGGGGAGCATTTGAACAAGCTGGTGGGTTAATGAACATTTATGCTGAACAAAAAGCAAACCGTATGGTGTTTGGATATCATATTCCTGCAGCAGTGATGCAATTTTTTAATCCATTTTATATTATAGCGCTGGGTATTCCAGTAGCTGGTTTTTGGATTTGGGTAAAAAGAAAAGGAAAAGAAGCAACTTCGATTTTCAAAATGGGTGTTGGGGTAATAATCATGGGGCTAGGATTCATATTTATGGTGTTTGCCTCTCTACAGTATAATGAATTTGGTGAATCAGCATTAATATGGTTGATTTTGGCGTATCTACTTCACACGATTGGTGAACTTTGTGCTTCACCAGTTGCACTTTCGTTTATTACAAAATTGGCGCCACTTAGATATGGCGCATTAATGATGGGAGTTTATTTTGCTGCTACAGGTTTAGGTAATAAAGTAGCTGGTATTATTGGTGAATCTGCAGAACAAGCTGGTGACCTTAAAGTATTTACTACAATTACTATACTATGTGTAGCTTTTGGTGTTTTGGTGATTTTATTGCTCAAACCACTGAAGCGTTTAACACATGGTGCTGAAGACAGAAAAGTAGAAGGTTTAGAGCAAGAAGGATTTGAGCTTGCGGATAGTGAAATAGAAAAAAACGAAAAATAGAAAGTCGCCAAAATGAAGACTAATTTAGAACATCAAGAACCGTTTGATTTTTTTAAGACTCAGGTAATGGGTCACCCAGCAGGGTTATTTGTACTTTTTTTTACAGAAATGTGGGAGCGATTTTCCTACTACGGGATGCGCGCCATATTGGTGCTCTTTTTAGTTAGTTCATTCGGCTTAGGCGGATGGGACTGGCCTAGAGAACACGCTTTAGCATTGTATGGAACATATACTGCGATGGTTTATTTGACTCCTATATTAGGCGGTTACCTTGCTGATAGGTATATGGGATACAAAAAAGCTGTAATTGTTGGAGCGCTTCTCATGACATTGGGACATGCTTCAATGGCGATAGAAAGTGCTCATATTTTCTTATATATAGGTATTGGTTTATTAATTGTTGGGAACGGTTTCTTTAAACCTAACGTTACCTCAATAATATCAGAGTTATATAAAGGTCACCCCAAAAAGAAAGATGGAGCATTTACTATTTTTTATATGGGAGTTAATGCGGGTGCCTTTCTTGGAATTTTACTTTGTGGTTATTTAGGTGAGAAAGTTGGATGGTCATACGGATTTGGCCTAGCTGGTGTATTTATGCTTTTTGGAATGCTGCAGTTTTATTTTGCAAAGAATATTTTTGGGAAAGCAGGCGATAAACCAAAAAAATCTATTGATTACGACATTGTTGATGAAGAAGATATTGAGGCAAATAAAATTGATGAAGAAGAAAAATTAGAATTTAAAGGAGATAAATTAAATCCTTTTTCATTTCTCGATAAAATTTTAATTGTTATTTCTAGCACTTTAGGTCTAATCTGGATTATTAATGACCCAATTGCAACAATTGCTGACTTTAGCTTTTTAAAAATAGGTGGAACAGATATAGCTAACCATGTTGTCCTTGTTGCGCTCATTTCATTTTTATTGCTTTTAACCATGCGTATTTTAAGGTATCCATCTATTTTGCGAGATAGAATGGTTGCAATTATACTTTTCGCTGTTTTTACGGTTTGTTTTTGGGCATGTTTTGAGCAGGCAGGTGGTTCGATGACTATTTTTGCCAAAGATTATACCAATAGAATAATGACTGGTGGTTGGGCAACGGCATTTCTTATTGCAAATATTTTGATTACTGTTGTTCCTATAGCAATTATTTCATGGGTTCTAATTCTCTTGTTCAAAAAAACAATTAAAAATTATCCACTAGCCAACATTACATTGGGATTAAGTTTCGTTATTATTTGGGGAATTGTCTTTTGGATGATTAATAGAGATCTCAATTCAAATGCATATGTAGTAAATTACAGTGCTATTGAATCTCCCGTAATGGATGAAGAGACCAATAAACAAAAAGTAGACGAAAAAACTGGAAAGCCTATATTAGATTATAAAGCAATTACAGAATCTACAGAAGTTTCTGAATCTGACAAGGTTGTTACTAAAAAAGAAACGATTATTGAGCCACTGTCTTTTGAAAAAGGAGATCCTATTAATATTATAGATATCGATAAAAAAGGAAGCTTTATTTATCTTAGTAAGCCTAGAGAGAGAGTTGTAAGAAAAGAAGCAGAAAATGCTGAAAAAACTGAGATTGTTCAAGCTAAAATTGTCAATATTAAAGAAAATGAAATTGAAATTCCTGCGACTTGGTTTTTAATTTTAAACTCCCTTTTCATCATCATGTTTGCGCCATTGTTTTCAAAATGGTGGGATGGTAAATACAACCCAAGTGGTTCCATGAAATACGGAATGGGACTTATTTTACTTGGAGTTGGATTCGCTGCTTTAGCGATAGGATCTTCAGGTATAGAGCCAGGTGCACAAGTAGCTTCAGTTAGTATAATTTGGCTTGTTATTGCTTACCTTTTCCATACATTGGGTGAGTTGTGTTTGTCTCCTGTTGCACTCTCTTATATTAGTAAACTTGTTCCTGGAAGAATGATTGCTATGATGTTCGGTATTTGGTATATAGCTATAGCTATTGGTAACAAAATAGCAGGTTCTATGGGGGGAGAAATAGATAGAATTGCCAAGGAATACGACATGCAGACCTTTTTCTTGATTTTCACAATTGTTCCTGCTGTGTTAGGGTTATTAGCAATTATTTTAAATCCTGTAATTAAAAAACTCATGCACGGAATACGATAACTTTTTACATAAAAAAATAATGAAAATGGATTTTAGTATATTTATTAAAATCCATTTTTTATCCTTTAAATTATGCAAAAACTAAACTTCAATCTCGAAGGTCCATACATTGAACTGATTCAATTATTAAAAGCAATAGGCGTCGCTCAAACGGGTGGTCATGCTAAAATGATTGTGGATGAAGAAGATGTTGTGCGCAATGGGGAGATTGAAACACGCAGGAGGGCTAAAATTGTGGTTGGTGATGTTATCGTTGTGGGAGATGAAGTAGAAATTTCAATTGTTTCTAGTTAATCCATTATTTTACTCTTTTGAGATTAATAATCTAGGTTAAAGTTTGTAGAATTTTACCGAATGTAAAATAAAGAAAACATGCCCGAGAATCAAAAGGTTCTCGGGCATGTTTTATTACAGCTATTTGTTTAGTTTATGAAGAAAATCAAGCTGTAATGTTTAGTTTATAGATACTTACTCTTCAGGATTGTGTTTTGAAAAGTCACTTCTCACAATAGTTAAATCGTTATTCAAATCAGTTTCTATAAAGCTAATTAAATCCGACTTAAGCGTTTTGAAAAAGCTCTCAACATAACTTTCCTGAATTCTTAATTGAGTGTTTAATTCGATAGTTCCTTTACGATCAAAACGCGTTTGCATATTAAATTTTTGTCCGCTTTGTTCAAAAATATGTTCACGTAAGTCTCTTACCGTTTTTTTGACATCAACATCAACAAACTGTGCTGCATCAAAAGAGATTTGATATTTGTGATTATAACCCTCTATTTTCTGTCCTATTCCAAATTGTGTGAGGCAGAATGTTAGCGTAACCAATAGTAATTTTTTCATAGCTCAATATTTTAAAACACACATCTAAATGATGTGACTTAGTGTTTGCACATTTAAAATTAGATTAAACCCAATAAATACTGATATTGATTTTGTATGTATTTTGGCGTTTTAAGTGTAATCACTTAGTTAGAGCTGTGGC